>JAPLDC010000211.1 GCA_026391935.1 Bacteroidota bacterium
ACTTTTTTACCAGTATCCAAATAATTATTAAGGATTTTTAAGTTTTCAGATTGGTTGAAATCAAAACTCATTTGTCCGTTGAACTCTTGAATAGAGCTTATTTGCTTTAACTCACTGATAATTCTGTCATTATCGATTATGTCAATTTTTAATGATTCAATATTTGAAATGCGAGTAGTAGCCAATTTAGTATTGAACTTGTCGTATACAAATTGTTTGAATTCTTCGTAGCGTTTTAGTAAAGTAAATGCCGGATTAGCAAATTGAGTAGAGATACTGGATAATAATCCGTCAATACTTCTTTCCTTGTCATTCAAGCAAGCAATTTCTTCTTCAACAAAACGGATAAACTCTTCTTCATCAGCAATACTACTGCGTAAACGATATTTCAATCCTTCAAATACCACATCTTTATTCGCTTTCAGATCATGACGGTCTTTTTGATGAATTTGGATCTTGGAATAAATATAATCCAGATTATCATTTGTTTCATATTCACGCGGCTCAACCTCAATGGATTCCATTTCCATTTTGCGATCTTTTAATTCTTTTACACGAAGTTCTAGATTGCGTTTTTCCTCATTTAATTTGTCAAGCATAATTTGCTTGGAGGCGATCTCTTTTACCAGATCATTAAGGTGCAATTCGAGTTCTTTTTTTTCTTCATTGAAAGCTTTTATTTCTTCAATGATACCTTTAACAGCTCTTTCTAATTGAGGTTTTGTTTCAATCCCTTTGATCTTATCTTTGATCACTTCCAGTTCACCAAGAATGCTTTTTAATTTGAAATCTGTCTTTTCTTTATCTACAACTGTTTTTAAAAGGTCTTCGGTAACTTTTTTCTCGGCAAGTAAAACTTTTAATTCATCTTTTAATTCTTTTACAGATCTGAATTCAGTTAATTCTAATCCTTTAGAAATATCAATTTCACCATCAAAAATGTTCATCAGTTTGTCTGAAACTTTTTTGATCTGTTTTTTGATTTGTTTGCTTGGTAAGCTTAATACTTGTTCTGATAGTATTGCATTCAGAAGTTGTTTTGTTTTTTCATCATCCGAAATTTTGTGGATCAATAAGTTGTTGTAGTTGTTGATCTGATTTTCAACTGCGGCAATTTTATCATTCACTTTTTCCAAACGAAATTCCAAATGTTTGCTTGAAAGTTTTTGACTTTCGATCGTGGTGATTCTGTTCTCTATAATTCCTTCGGTTTTAAGATCTCATTTATCTCGTTATGAACTGCTGCAATGTGGCGACCACGTTCAATAGAAGAGATCTCTAGTTCCGGAATAGCGGCAGTGTAAGCATTGTTGAAAGCATACAATAACTCAGAAACAATTGTTGTTTTGGAATTATGCACTTTTACTAATTCACGGAAATCAAGAAAATCGGTACGAACCGCTTTAATGCTTTTTATTTCTTCATTGATGCGTAATAGATCAGTGATATCTTTTTTGTTCTTCTGAGAAAAGTTTAAACCTTCATTTTCGCGATTATCCGCGATGATCAATGATTCTTTTAATGTTTTGTTAGTGATTAGTTTGGAGTTGATGAGGTAGCGGTATACTTTCGAAAAGTTATTACTCAAACCATCTGCTTTAACAGTGTCTTCTAGCCATACTACTGCGTTGTTCTTTGTTCCTCTGTGGTATACGTGGTTAAAAACATCTGTTTTTGTAGCAAATTTACTATGGATCACACCTTTTTTATCCAAATGTTCAAGTACTTCATCAAAACTAAGTAATCGTTGATGCGTACCCTCTGTTTCGAAGAAAAAGTCCTCATTATACTCACTTTCTATTTTATAATATTCAAGTTCTCCATCTGTATTTCTTTTTACAAGAATACAGTAATAGCCCATTTTATTGATCTCAAAGATCAGGAAACTCTTGTTGTGAGTAGGAAAGTAGTGGTGAATTGTTTCTTTATCACCTTTTCGCTGACCACTGAAAGACATTTTTTGTCCGTCAACAACAAAAAGGAAATTCAGCGCATAGATAAGCGTTGATTTACCAATGTTATTAGGCCCAACTAATTGAATTGAATCGCAATTGTCGAGTTTCATTTCGGCCTTTCCGTAGCCTTTTGAGTTAATTAAAGAGATTCGAGTAAGCATCTTTTATTTGAATTATAAGATTTATGCTCAAATATACTTTAATGCTAACGGTGATTTGCTGTGTGATTATGGTGTTAATAACAATTCCTTTAAAATTAGGTAGTAGCGGGAATTATTGTTAAAAAAATTAAAGTTTTTAAAAGTTTTAATTAGCACTTGATTTTTGAGAAAAATTTTGTATAATATTTAGTAATTCAACTACTTTTATTTTATAAAAGTGTTTAACCAAGCAATGGCTTTTTCTTCAGAATCAAACAATGCAGTAGGTGTTAAAGGTTTATTAACTTTCAAGTATGCGTTTCCTAAAATTTTTTGTGCTAAACTTTTTATTACAAAAGCCGCTGCAATAGTATATTTATTTCCATATTCTCCTGCTGCAAAATCTCTCACTTCTTTATCAGCCAAAGTGTATTTCCCTGCAATTATTAAAATAGGATATTTCTTACCGTCGCCAATTAAACCTGCAGCATCAACCATTTCTTTGGCATCTTTTTCGTTAACGTTAACATTGGGTTTGACGTCAAATAACAAAATTCCATCACTTCGGAGAGAAATAGTGGAAGCTGTTAGTTCAATTTTCTTGAGTATAGAAAACGATTCTTTCATTTAAATATTCACATACCAAATGTAAACTAAAAAAGGAAATTGCTTTTGAATTTGTCAGGCGAAGATATTAACAGGTTCTGAAATGTTTGTTATCAGAACGCTCCCATCGGCATCTAGTTCTTTTAATTCAACTTGTTTGAGTTGATTTATAAGGCTTGGGTCGTATGGCGTTTTAACTTTTATGTAATTATCGGTAAAGCCATGCATGTAGCCATTTTTATTATCGGCCTCGAATAAAACAGTACGTGAGTTTCCAATATGTTGCTCATAAAAATAACGGAGTTTTTTTGCTGATAATATCCTCAGCATTTTGTTTCGTTTCTTTCGAATAGCCATAGGAATACTTTCTTTTAACTGAATGGCATCTGTATTGTCACGTTCCGAATAGGTAAACACATGCAAGTAAGAAATTGGTAATTCGTTCAGGAAATTAAAAGTATCCAAAAAATCTTCATCTGTTTCCCCTGGAAATCCTACTATCACATCAACTCCAATACAGCAATGTGGCATTAGCGATTTTATTTTATTTACACGGTCAAAGTATAATTCACGCAAATACCTTCTGCGCATTGCTTTTAATATTTTATTGCTTCCCGATTGCAATGGAATATGAAAATGTGGCACAAATTTTTTTGAACCTCCAACAAATGCAATAGTTTCGTCTTTCAGTAAATTGGGTTCGATGGAAGAGATGCGAAATCTTTCTATTCCCTTTACTTCATCTAATTCTTTAACCAACTGATAAAATGTCTCAATTGTCACTATATCAGTTTCCTGATTTTTTATTGAGGAAAGTTTTCCTCCAAAATCACCAAGATTTACGCCTGTTAAAACAATTTCTTTAACATCTTTTTTTGCAATTTCAGTAGCATTTTTTACAGCATTCATAATACTATCGCTTCTGCTGCTGCCGCGTGCCAGAGGAATTGTACAAAAGGAGCAGTTGTAATCACATCCGTCTTGTACCTTTAAGAATACGCGTGTTCGATCTCCCAATGAATAGGAGTCTACAAAAAAATTAGCTTCTTCTATTTCGCAACTGTATACTTCGGCTGTCGTTTTCTTGCTTAGGTCGCTCAGGTAATTTAATAATTTGAATTTTTCAGACGCTCCAAGAACCAGATCAACGCCATCAATCTTGGCGATCTCTTCCGGTTTCAATTGAGCATAACAACCAACAATTACCACATAAGCATCTGGTGAGATCGATAATGCAGATCTCACAATTTGTTTACATTCTTTATCGGCATTTGACGTAACGGAGCAAGTATTAATAACGTAAATATCACTAGGTTGATTAAAATCAACCTTTTGATAACCTTGATCCTCAAATAAACGAGCTATGGTACTCGTTTCAGAGAAGTTGAGTTTACAACCCAATGTATGAAATGCTACTTTTGTCATTTTTAGGATTGCGAAGTTAATAAATAATCTGCTTATTCTACGAATAGCTATTGGATGTTAGTAGGTATTCGGATTTTGTCAGATCAGATTTTTATGATTTAGTTCATAATCCACAATTTTGTTAAAAAACTGTTAATAAGTGAAAGGGTTTGGTAGATTTTTACGCAAAAGGTTTTCTTAAACTTGAACTGTGATTAAATGTTGGATGTTCGAGTTGAATATCCCTAACTATATTATTTATGAAAAACCCTTTTTTATATATTTCATTGTTTGTTTTTGTAATAGCTTGCTCTTCAGGAAAAGACAAAGAAGTTGATACAAGAACTGTGTTTAAGTTAAATGATATGTCCTCAAATATTAGTTCGCTAGATCCTGCTGCTGCTAGTAACTTCGAAAAAATATTGGCAGTAAATCAATTGTATAATGGTTTAGTGGAAATGAATGATTCGTTACATGTAAGACCATGTATAGCAAAATCATGGAAAATTTCAGAAGATGGCTTGACGTATACGTTTAATTTAAATTCGAATGTAGTATTTCACGACAATGCATGTTTTGAAAATGGTTTAGGCAGAAAAGTCACCGCAAAAGATTTTGTTTATAGCTTCACCCGGTTATTCGATCCTAAAGTTTCTAGTGCAACCACTTTACTAACGAATATTGACACAAAAAATTCCTCTGGATTTGAAGCTCCAAATGATACAACATTCGTTATTCATTTGAAAAAATTATTTACTCCTTTCCTCGGGATCTTGACAATGAAATATTTTTCAGTTATTCCACAAGAAGCTGTAACGCTATATGGCGATGATTTCCGCAAGAATCCTGTTGGAACTGGCCCTTTTAAATTTAAAATGTGGAATGAAGGTTCAAAGTTAGTTTTTGTAAAAAATGAAAAGTATTTCGAATTCGAGAATGGAAATCGTTTACCTTATTTAGATGCTGTTTCTATTTCTTTTATAAAAGATAAAGAAACATCTTTTCTTGAATTTTTACAAGGTAATGCTGATATGGTATCAGGTATTGATGCAATAAATACGGATGAATTATTTACTGTTGAAGGAGAATTAAAAGAGAAATATAAAAGTCAATATTCACTTCAAACTCAGCCGTATCTAAAAACTGATTATCTGGGATTCTTGATTGATGAAAATTTACCATTATTTAAAAATTCTCCCTTGAAAATTAAGGCAATCCGTCAAGCGATCAATTATGGATTCGATCGTAAAAAGATGGTCATGTATTTGCGGAAAAATTTAGGTACACCTGCTACTGCCGGATTTATTCCTCCGGGTTTGCCTTCTTTTAATAGTAAAAAAGTAAAAGGGTATGATTACAATCCTGATAAAGTTAAAGAGCTTTTGTTTCTTGCCGGTTTCCCTGATGGCAAAGGCTTGCCTCCAATTTCTTTAGCAACTACCGAACAGTATTTAGAGTTGGCAGAATACATTCAATCCCAATTGGCCGAATTTGGAATAACAATGAAAATTGATGTGCAAAAGGCAACTGTTCTTTCTGAAGCAATTGCAAATTCAAAACTTAATTTTTTCCGAAAATCATGGGTTTGTGATTATCCGGATGAAGAAAATTTCTTTTTCCTTTTCTATAGTAAAAACTGGAGTCCGAAAGGACCGAATTATACACACTACTCTAATCCACAATTTGATTATTTATATGAAAAATCGCAATCAGAATTAAATGATTCTATACGTTACGATTATTATCAGCAGATGGATCAGTTATTAATTGATAATGCTCCTGTGGTTCCACTATACTACGATGAGGTTGTGCGTTTGGTAAGTAATAATATCAGTGGTCTCACTACCAATGCTATGAATTTACTTAACCTGAAAAAAGTAAAGAAAACGGTATTGATTAAGAGTTGAAAGATTTTTTCAGCAGATGCTATTAAAATAGATTATCAATTCTTCAATTACTTTATTGTTTTTGCAAATAGCAAATTACCGGATAATGATCTGATAGATCTTCTTTTATTGTTCTGAAATTATAGGCTTTGAAACTATTACTGTGAAGTATATAATCGATCCTGAAAGATGGAAATTTGCCGGTGTAACTTTTTCCAAAACCATTTCCACTTTCCACAAAAGCATCCGACAGATTTCTTCCAATTGTATTTCGGGTGTACGATGCCGGTGTATCGTTAAAATCGCCACACACAATAACAGGATAGGGTGATGAAGCAATACTTTCCTCAATAATATCCGCCTGTTTTGCACGTTTGATAAAAGCTCGTTTTAAACGTTTCAAAATATTTTTTGAACGTGCCATATCCTCTGACTCAACATCATTCTGAAGATCATCAATGTATTTGTAATCGTCTTTTGAAAAGGCAATTGACTGAAGATGCATATTGTAAATTCTGAAAGTATCTTTTGCACATATTATGTCAGTATAAATACAAACATTATTGCTTTTATAACCAAAATCCACTCTCCCTTTATTAATGATAGGGTAGTTACAAAATGTAGCGATGCCAAAATGTTGTTTGTTTTTTACATTAGCAGTATATTCAATGTGGTAATATTTAAAATTGTTTTGTTTTATCAAAGAATCCGTATTTGAATAAATACTGCTATCGCGCTGATAATATTCTTGAAAACAGGCTATTTCAGGGGATTGGGAGTTGATCAGCTCGAACATTTTCTTACGCGTATCAATATTATTACTCCAGTTGTAAAGATCAAACACTTTTACATTGTACGACATAATAGTAATTAATTTTTTAGAAGCATCAGGCGTATTGTTGAAGGTAAATTGAACATAGTTGTGAAGACAAGCAAAGCCGGCAATAATTACTATGGAAGAATAGAATGCGCGTTTTTTTATTTGGAGTGCCCAATAAATTATAAAAAGTAAATTTATTATTACCAAAATGGGATATGCTAAACCAAAAAATGCAATGAGCCAGAATTTGTCGGGGCTGACATTCGGAGCTAAATAGGAAATAAGAAGTGCTATAACAGCAATGTGGTTGCTGAACATGGCAATTCGGTTAAAGAAATGGCGTTTGCCTTTTCGTTTCTTTATCTCTTCCTGTATTATCTTTTGTTCCTCCAATTTTTATGGATTATGTCCTTCGACTTTGGTTCAGTGTTACAATGAATATTAAATATGTTTGCTATTTTAAAATAAATGTTTCATAAAAGATACACATTTTGTCGAGATAATGGATGCTTGAATCCTGATACTATTTCTTCCCGCTTGCTTTGAACAGTAGCTCTTTCTCCGTTTTCGATAAGCTTTCGTATCCCGATTTTGAGATCTTATCTAAGATCTTATCAATATTCTCCTGTTCTAATTTTTTGTTATAGTTGTATTCCTCATCAGTGAATTTTCGTTTATAAGAAACTTTCATTTTGCTTTTTTTATTTGAATTAAAGAGTCCGGCTGTCCAATCAAAAAATTGATTGATCCATTTTGACAGGTCAATGCCTTTTTTGTATTGCATAGTGTATAAATATCCCATTAATGCACCTCCGAGATGAGAAATGTTTCCACCAATGTTATCGTAAGAGGCAACATTTAATACATCAATAAAAACAACAAACAAGGCAACATAAATCAATTTCACCGGACCAATAAACATCAGATTCATATTCACATTTGGGATGAGCGTAGCTGTTGCAATTATTATTGCTGTAACTCCCGCTGAGGCACCAATGATAGGAGCACCCAGAAATACTTGAAAAGGAGGAACTATCGTAAATAATAATATTGTCAATAAAGCTCCGGTAATACCTCCCAGCAAATAAAGCGGGATCAGTTTTTTTGAATTGGTATAACTGATAAAAAGTTGTCCGAACCAATAAAGGGTGATCATATTCCAGAAAATATGCATTAGTGCAAAATGGGTGAACATATAGGTAATGATTGTCCACGGCTTTAATGCCAAGCCTCCTAAACTTAATGAAAGTGATAAATTGTCTTTAATAAATTCTTCAATGATGATAAAAATACCGGATTCACCACTCAAAAATGTAATGATGCGGAAAAGGCTAATAATAAAAAATAGTACAACATTGATAATGATCAGACGAGCGATCGGATTGCCGTTGCGTATTTTTAATTTAAAATCTTCTATGATAGGATTTGCCATATTTAATAAAAAGTATTGCTTTTCTTTTGCCAATATTTAATCAATATGAATCCAAAAAGCATTCCGCCCAGATGTGCAAAATGGGCTACATTATCTTGCGGGTTATTTGCGATACCGGAAAATAATTCCATCGCTCCGTAGATCATCACAAACCACTTTGCTTTTATCGGGATAGCAAAATATACATAGAGCATGGTATTTGGAAAAAGCATTCCGAAGGCTAAGAGGATACCAAAAACAGCTCCTGAAGCACCAATCGTTGCAGTATTTATCAGGACATTAATATCAGCAGCATAAGGATCAATAAAATTTTTCCCGTTTTGTAGCGCATCCGATCCTTCACTCATTACCATATTTAAGATTTCGGGAGAAACCTGAGAATACAATGGCATTAATCTGAAATAAGTAACCGCAATTTGAATAAGCCCTGCTCCAATTCCTGTGATCATATAATAAATAAGAAAACGTTTACTGCCCCATAAGTTTTCTAATGTATTTCCAAACATCCATAAGGCAAACATATTAAAGAACAGATGCATAAAACTGCCATGCATGAACATGTAGGTAACAAGTTGATACGGCTGGAAATTTTTGGACAGGGGATAATGTAAACCCAGTTTTTCTGCTAGATCTATTCCTTGATTTGAAAATGCAAGTGTTGCCAGAAAAAATAATCCATTGATAATCAATAAATTCTTTACAACCAAAGGCAGACTGCTGAAAATGTTTTGACGGTTTTGTTGGTATGACATGCTATTCTGTGAATTATAAACTTAATATTTTTACCACTAATGCAATTAGTTTAATGTTATGTTTTCTACATTTTAAATTTACAATGGCTTCTAAAAATTGATTTCTCATTTCTTAAACCTTTTATCCAGATCATCACTTGAAAACGTGGTGATCGTTGGTTTGCCATTCGGAGTGCTGTAAGGCATTTTGCAGGCAAATAGTTCGTCAATGATGGTATGCATTTCCTCTTGCGTTAATGCTTTTCCTGATTTTATAGCAGTGTTTCTAGCCAATGAACGTGCCAAATTCTCTCTTTTATCCGACTTAAATTCTTGCAAATTTTGTTTGTAGTTCTCCAATAATCCTTCCAATAATGTAACCGAATCAAAATCTGCCGTATCGGCAGGAACGCCATGAATAACGTAGGTGTTTTTGCCAAATTCGCTGATATCAAATCCCATTGCCTGGATCTCGGAGTATAGTTCTTTCACCAATTCAAAATCAGAGCTGTTTAATTCAATCGTTTTTGGGAAAAGCTCTTGCTGTGTTGCCGATTTATGCTTTTCAAATCCATCGCAAATTCGTTCATATAAAATTCGCTCATGAGCACCTTGCTGGTCGATGATCATAAATCCTGTTTTGATATGCGTTAAAATGTATTTATTATGAAGTTGGTAGGTTGATTTTTTATTGCTTTCATGTAATTCATTATCCCAGTCGGTATTGATGGTTTGCTGACTATCCTCTTCTTTCTTTATTTCGAAAGCTAATTGATTATCGGTATGCCGGCTATATAATTTATCCCAATTGTTTTTATTTGAAAGTTCGTGATCTGTCTTTTGCCCTGTTTCTGTTTTAAAAGGATTGAAATTTTCATCCACCTTGATTGTTGGCTGCTTGTAAATCCCATCCACCGGCTTAAGCGGCATATTATACATATGTGCCTCCTGATCAAAATCCAAACTTGGAGAGATGTTAAATTGTCCGAGTGATTTTTTTACTGCAGAACGCAAAAAAGCGTAGATGGCTTTTTCGTCTTCAAATTTAACTTCTGTTTTTGTTGGATGGATATTGATATCAATGGACTTTGGATCAACATCAAGCATTAAAAAGTAGGACGCGAAACTATCACTTGGCAGCAATTGCTCAAAAGCTGATTGGACAGCATGATGCAAATAGCCATTTTTAATGAACCGTTTATTTAAAAAGAAAAATTGTTCACCTCGGGTTTTTTTGGCAAAATCGGGCTTTATCACAAATCCTTTGATCTTTACGATGCCTGTGTTTTCTTCTACAGGTACCAATCTACTGTTATATGAATTACCAAAAACACCCATCAGTCGCTGCTTAAGGGAACCCGGTTCCAAATGAAATATTTCGGTATTGTTATGATGTAAACTAAAAGCTACATTCGGATTTGGAATGCAAACGCGGTGAAATTCATCAATGATATGTCTTAATTCTACCGAATCGGTTTTTAAGAAATTTCTTCGTGCGGGAACATTATAAAATAAATTTTTCACGGAAATAGCTGTTCCTTCAGGGCAACTAACCGCTTCCTGAAGTTTTATCTCGCTGCCTTCGATATCAATTTTTACACCTATTTCATCGCCAATGCGTTTTGTCCTTAATTCCACCTGAGCAATGGCAGCAATTGAAGCCAAGGCCTCTCCTCTGAAGCCCATTGTTCGTATTGCAAAGAGGTCATCAGCTTTTTTGATCTTAGAGGTAGCATGCCGTTCGAAACTCATGCGTGCATCGGTTTCACTCATGCCGCAGCCGTTATCAATCACCTGGATCAGTGTTTTACCTGAATCTTTTACGATCAATTTGATTTTTGTACCACCAGAATCCAATGCGTTTTCCATCAATTCCTTAACAGCAGAAGCAGGTCGTTGAACCACTTCTCCTGCTGCTATTTGATTTGCAACCGAATCGGGTAAAAGGTGAATAATGTCTGGCATAATGGGTCTGATTCACACAAAAATAATACTAATTAACCGAATAAAAGCAGCGGAAAACAGGAATGAAGTCCGGGAAGGATAACTCCTGTTGTAAGTGCTTTATTGGTAGGTGTTTGTGGCGATATGCGCTTAGATTTTAGTTTTCAACATCTCCCATAAATTGATACTAAACCATTGGTGTAAATAGATCACGAAAAGAATACCGAAAATGATCGCAAATGATAAAAGTAATCCGATTATTTTTCCAAAAGAATTACTTCCGGATACCAATACGCGTGCTACCAGAATTTCAACTTTCGGTTTCATGTAACTGAAGGCAGGAACAAGGATGAATACCAAGGTTAACATGGCGATTCCTGTGAATTTATAAGGGTTTATGCCGCTATTGTAATGGATGATATAGCTTGTAATAAAGCCTGTAATCAGATTAAGCGTTAATACACTTATCATTAATACCATTAGATTAAAGAGTTTTTTATACATGTAGGCGATAATTGATTTTTGCAAATCTACGAATCTGTGACTTATAGGAACGCAGATCATTATGATTTTTATGATAAAAAAGGATGAATGTTTTTTAAGCTTGAAATGTGAGTTTTTAGTTATTCAATAGCAATGGAAATTTCCCATTTTTAAAGGAGCCTAAGGAGATTAGTTTCTTTTTGAGAAACAGCTACTCCTTCATCAACATCATTTCGTTGAAAAGTATAAGCAGTAGCAAAAGATGACGCCTTTTAACATGGTAACTTAGCCTGAAAATTGTTTGGTTGTCATACGGTTAGTTTTATAATTTATTATTGTTGATGAAAAAGTTCCGCTTTCCTATTTTTTCTGTTTTTATTCTGATCTCACT
>JAPLDC010000220.1 GCA_026391935.1 Bacteroidota bacterium
AAAGAAACAAGTTTGTAAAATTGTATTTACTCTGTTTCCCATTCCAGCTTCACGAGCCACTTTTGATGCATCTACAACATAGAAATTGATTTTTTTTGTGATGATCTCTTCTTGAATATGCTTTGGAAGTTTTGACCACACATCTTCTTTTGCGAAATGGGCATTCAATAAAAATGTAGCACCTTCTTCAGCATCTTTTAAGATGTCGTATTTGTTGATGAAATTAAATTGGTGGCAAGCAATAAAATTTGCGGAACTTACTAAGTAAGTTGAAAGTATTGGGTTTTTACCGAATCGTAAATGTGATACTGTTAATGAACCTGACTTTTTAGAATCGTAAACAAAATATCCTTGAACATAATTGTCGGTTGTTTCACCAATTATTTTTATCGAATTTTTATTTGCACTTACTGTTCCATCTGCACCTAAACCGTAAAATAAGCCACGGAATAAATGCTGTTTTTCTAAGGAGAATGTCTTGTCATACGCAAGACTTAAATTGGTAATATCATCTTCAATACCAACTGTAAAATGTTTTTTAGATATGCTTTCATTCAGTTCATTATAAATTGCATGAACCATAGATGGTGTGAATTCTTTTGATGCAAGTCCATAGCGACCTCCAATTATCTTCAATTTTTCTCCGGTCCATTCTTCAGCGATTGCTGAAACTACATCTAGGTATAGCGGTTCTCCTATGCTTCCTGGTTCTTTGCAACGATCAAGGACTGCAATTTTTTTCACTGATTTCGGAATAGCATTTACAAAAGCTTTTGCATCTAATGGACGAAACAACCGCACATACACATATCCTACTTTTTCTCCATTTGAGTTTAAGTGCTCCATCATTTCATGAACAGTGTTTGCACCAGAACCCATAATAACAATGATGCGGTCAGGAGTTGCATGCCCGAAATATTCATAGAGTTTATATTCTCTTCCGGTAAGTTCTGCAAAATGTTTCATTGCGTCATTCACAGCAATGGGTACATTTAAATAATATTTATTTGAGGCTTCACGACCTTGAAAAAACACATCTGGATTTTGTGCTGTACCTCTGATAGAAGGGTTTTCTGTTGACATAGCACGGCTGCGAAGGGTTAACAGATCGCCTTCATCAATCATTTTTAAAATTACTTCATCAGGTATAACATTAACTTTCATCAATTCATGAGAAGTTCTGAAACCATCAAAAATATTCATGAAAGGAACTTTTGATCGTAGAGAAGAGGTTTGCGCGATCATTGCCATATCCATTGCTTCTTGAGCATTGCGACCGAAAAGCATTCCCCAACCTGTTTGACGAACAGACATTACATCGGAGTGATCACCAAAAATTGACAGTGCATGTGTTGCTAATGTGCGCGCTGCAATTTGAAAAACTGTTGGTGTTAATTCTCCTGCAATTTTGTACATATTTGGGATCATTAACAATAAACCTTGCGAACAAGTGAATGTAGATGCCAGTGCACCTCCTTGTAATGCGCCATGAACAGCACCTGCTGCACCTGCTTCACTTTGCATTTCCATTATTCTTGGCACTTCTCCAAATATATTTTTCTGTCCATCTGCAGACCATTCATCACAAAATTCGCCCATCGTTGAAGAAGGAGTGATTGGGTAAATAGCGCAAACTTCACTCGTTTTATAAGCAATATAAGCGGCAGCCTCGTTGCCATCCATTATTTTTGTTTTTACTTTCATAATCATTTTATATTAAACAAATTCTATTCTTTGTGCATTTTATTTCTCTGTCAGCACTTTTCAGTTATTCATTATTTTGAACTTATTTTCTTGATTAGCTTTGTGATATCATTTTGCAGTTTTTTCTTTTTCTCATATTTTTCATCCAACTTAATAAACGATTTTGCTACTGATTTTAATTCTTTTTCATCTAACAGGTAAGAAAGGTTTTTAATTAGAATGATATTTTCTTTCCAGATATGTTTAAATAAAAGATTGATGTATTTATCAACTGCTTTTTTTAGTTTATTGTTTTCATTTTCATTTTCATTATAATATTGCTCTACTAATATTATTTGCTCATCTAACTCATGATGGTTGCCTGATATCTCATTCAATATTTTATTGTCGATATTTTTGCTATGTTTTAGAATTTTTTTGTATAGAATTTTTTCTTCTTTTGGATGGTGGTAGATTTCCGTGAAATCTTTAAAAAAAGAAATGAAATTAATGATTAGTTTTCTGTATAATTCAACATCTTTGACTTTTTGAACTTTTTTTGTTGCCTCTATAGCATCAAAAAGTGTTTTATGTTCATCTAGTAATATTTCTGCAGCTGTATTCATTTTATTTGCCTAATACTTTAAAACTTCTATTTAAAAAAACACTTATCATTTCTTTCCTATATTCTCTCGAATAAACATCATTATCTACTATCCTTGTTTGTTTTACAAGTTTTTTTATTAATTCATTTATATCGTCATTTCTGTTTCCTACAATAATTGAAGGTTTCGGGTCAACACCACCTGCTACCATTTTTATTTTTCCTGCATTATCGATTGTAACAGCAGTTGTTAACGAAGTAAAATCTACGGCTTCACGAGGACGTAATTTCTGGAAACTACATTTAAAACCTCTGTTAAGAGGTAGAATAATGTTTTTTATGAGTGCTGTTCTGCTTAAGTTTCTTGGTGCAATTCCGTTACCTGTATAAATACTTTCTAGTGGAACTATTTTTGTACCATCAATATCACTAATCTCAATTTGTGCGTCCATACTTATTAGTACAGGAGCTGTATCGGAAACAAATTTAGAAAAACAGCTTTTTTTACCTCCCGTAGCGATACAAAGAACACCTTCGCATTTTAAGCAATACCCTACAGCTTCACGCCACCATTCGCTTTGATTGTAAAAAGAACACCTGTTTTCACATAATACATTTCCACCAATGGTAGCTGTTTTTCGCAACATTGGTGAAGCAACTTCGTGTGCTGCTATTATCAATTCAGAGAAATATTTTGAAAGTATTTCGTGTTTTTTAAGATCATCCAATTTGATTAAAGCACCAATTTTTAAATAATCTCCGTCAACACTTATTTTTTTTAACTCTTCAATTTCAGTAATATCAATTAAACAATTTGATTCCTCATTCCCTTGGTATTTGTTTACGATTACATCCGTCCCTCCAGCTAAGTATCGAAAAGAATCGATATGTTGAATGGCAATTTTCACTGCTTCTTCTACAGATTCAGGTTTTAAATAAAATTTTTCAATATTCATTATATTTTCACTTTAGCAGTTTGATTTAATTTTTCTTTTTCTTTCAATAGCCTCAAAACATCTTCTGATTTTATTGGAAGTTTTGTGATACGGATTCCAACAGCATCGTATACAGCATTTGCTATTGCAGGCAATACAGCATGTATAGCACCTTCTCCTGTTTCTTTAGCCCCAAATGGTCCTTCCGGATCAATTGTTTCAATGATGTTAGTATGGATTGGTGGAGTATCCAAAGTTGTTGGAATTTTATAATCCAAGAAATTATTGTTTACTAATAATCCATTATAGTATGACATTTCTTCTGTCATTACCTGGCCAATACCCATGTGCCATGAACCTTCTAATTGACCTTCTACCGCTAAAGGATTTAGAGCTTTTCCGCAATCATGTGCTCCCCAAACATTAAGGATTTTTACATGACCTGTTTCTAGATCAACTTTAACTTCTGCTACACATGAGCTAAAGGAATATGATGGACTTAAGCCAGCACCGGCTCCTTTAAAGTCTCCTCCTAACTTTGGCGAAATATATTTTCCGCTTACACTAACAGCTCCACGGTTTGCGACAAGAATTTCAATTGCTTCATCCCAGCTAAAATCAACGCTTTTATCATTGCTGAATACTCTGTTCTCTGAAAATATAAATTCTTCTTCCGCTATGTTTTTCTTCTTTGCAATTGCTACAATCATTTCTTTTTTAAGATTTTCAGCCGCATCTTTTGCTGCATTTCCTGCCATAAATGTAACACGACTAGAGTAGCTTCCTAAATCAACTGGCGTGATTAATGTATCTGCAGCTATCACAAATGTTTTATCCTGCTACAATAATGGCGAGCATAGTGTCACTGCCTTGTCCGATATCATTGGCGCCGGAAGTGATTAAAACTCTTCCGTCAAAATCAACTTTTAAATGGACAACGGATTGTGGTAATTCATTCCAAATTATTGGTAATGCACTTCCACTAATAAAGAATCCACAAGCTACTCCATAACCATGTCCTTTCGGCATTTTATTGTGTTTGTTTTTCCAGTCCGATTGTTCTGCTACAGTATTTATAGCTTGTTTTATTCCGTTTGATGTGATGCGATATTTACCAACGGTTAATGAATTTGGATCTAGAAAATTTTTCATTCGCATCTCTATCGGATCTATTTTTATTTTGTGAGCAATTTCATCGATCATTGATTCTACTGCAAAACGAGTATTTACAGCGCCGTGCCCACGCATAGCTCCACACTGGGGTTTGTTTGTATATACTCGATTAGTTACGAAACCGAAATTATCTAACTTGTATGGAGCTTGTAACAAAACACCGTTGTAATAAGACGTTACAACACCAAAACTTCCGAATGCACCACCGTCAATTGCAACATTTGCATCTAATACTTTAATGATTCCATCTTTACTTGTTCCAAGTTGGATAGTCATTTTTGTCGGATGACGTCCGTGGTTGTTTAAGAAAACTTCTTCTCGGGTTAATCGAACTCTCACCGGTTTACCTGTTTTTCTAGCAATGTGAGCAACTATGATTTCATGAGCAAAAGGGTCGCCTTTTCCACCAAAACCACCACCAATATGTGGTTTAATCACTCGAACACGGCTCAGTGGAACCTCCATTGTTTTGGCTAATGCGCGATGCAGATAATGAGTTACCTGAGTAGCGGAAATCATTGTCAAACCATTTTCATCCCAAAATGCAGTGGAAGCGTGTGGTTCAGTAAATCCATGATTGATACCTATCATTTCAAAATCCATTTTTGAAACTACATCCGCTTCTTTTAATCATTGTTGTTGGTCTCCAAAGCGTAATTCCGCTTTTTTGTGAATGTTATTATTGAACTTCGTTGTATTGTGAATTTTTTCAGCGGTACCAATATCATTTAATGATTCGTCAATGGTTAAGAAAGCTTTTAATTGTTCGTATTTTACTTTAATGAGTTTACACGCATACGCTGCTATTTCGTCAGTGTCAGCGGCAACTGCTGCTACTATTTCTCCTGCATATCTTGTTTTGTCAATAGCAATCGCTTCTTCATCCTGAGAAAGAGGAAGTACACCAAATGTGATTGGTAGCTCTTTCCCGGTTGCAACATAACGAACTCCCTCATATGCTAGTGCTTCCGAAGCATCAATGCTTAAGATGCGAGCATGTGCATGTAAACTTCTAACAAATCTAACGTGTAAGGCATCTTTTAATTTATAATCATCTGCATAATCAGCTATTCCTTGAACTTTCTTTGTGGCCTCAATATAAGGTCTTCCAACACCAACAGTACCTTTAGTAGTTGGGGCAATTTTTACTTTTTTAGGTTTTCCATTTTTTTCATCTGCATATTCAGCAACAGCTTCAACAATTTTTTTATATCCGGTACAGCGACAAACATTGCCTGATAAAGCATCTCTTATTTCATGTTCAGTAGGGTTGGGGTTTTTGTCTAAAAAATCCAAAGATGTAATAATCATTCCTGGTGTACAAAATCCACATTGAATGGCGCCTTTCTCAACAAATTTTTCTTGCAAACGATGAAGTTCTCCATTCTTTGAAACACCTTCGATGGTTGTGATTTCAGCTCCATCATAACGTAATGCAGGAGTTATGCAACTCAATACAGGTTCTTTGTTTACTAAAACAGTACAAGCGCCACAACTTCCTTGCTCGCATCCAATTTTTGTTCCGGTTAAGCCCACTTTTTCACGAATCACACTGGATAACATCTCATGACTATTTACCAATAGATCGTATTGTTTGCCGTTTATTTTTATTTTAATTTGTTTCATCGAGATTGTCGTAATGATTCTTCAGTATTTGTAAAAACAGTTAATATGTTAATCAAAAGTGCTGAGTTTATTAGAAATAAAATATGATTTATGTCACTTGTCAAGCGCATACTTTTATCTGAAAAAAATACTATAAAAGGATTAATTATGTGCCGGCACCAATGCTTTTTCCTCCATCTACATAAATAGTCTGACCGGTAATAAAATTGGTTGCTTCAGAAGCTAAAAATGCCACAGCATTTGCTATATCAGAAGGTTTCCCCATTGTTCGAGTAGGTTGTGCTTCTATCAGTTTTTGCAAAACATCTGCTTCCAATTTTTGGGTCAAAGGTGTATCAATTAAGCCAGGGGCTACAGCATTAACGCAAACATTGTACTTCCCAAGTTCAAGTGCCAGAACACGTGTTAAACTGACTACTCCGGCTTTTGAAGCAGAGTAATTGCTTTGTCCGCGATTACCTAGCCAGGCTCTGGATGCTATGTTTACGATACGTCCGAAATTCTGTTGTTTCATCATCTTAGCAGCCTCTTTACAAAGGAGCCAGGTTCCTTTTAAATTGATGTTGAGAACCATGTCAAAATCTTCCACCGGCATATTCCAGATCATATTATCTCGAATGATTCCAGCATTATTTACCAGGACATGTATTTGCTTATAGTCTGTTTGGATCCTAACAAAAAGGTCGTGTATTTCTTTTTCATTGCAGATATCCGCTTTCACAAAAAGAACTTTTGTCAAGCCATATTCATCTGTTAATAATTTCCCGCTAACATCATCAACATCAACTGCTATTACAAAATAATTATCGGAAACAAACCTTTCTACGATAGCTTTTCCTATGCCTTTTGCTGCACCTGTTATCAGGGCAATTTTTTTCTCGCTCATTTTAATTTAAGATATTTAGTTTCGATTAGTTTTGCCAATATACTTATTGCGATCTCTTCTGGACTTTCAGATTTAATATCAATTCCCATAGGCATATCAACAGATTTTAATTCTTCTTCTGAAGCTATTCCTGCTTCTGAGAACATTTTTTTTGTCATTTCCACTTTTCTTGAACTACCAATCATTCCAAGGTATGCGTGTGGCTTTTTAATGCAATAGGCCAGGATATTTCTGTCAATTGCATGATCATAACTCATAATTGCAACAAAAGTTTGTTCGTCAAATGGTAATAGGGTAAGCGCCTGATTAAAATCCAATGGCATCTTATTCACTTCGGGTTGCGAAATTTGATCCAGATATTCTTTTCTATCATCAATTATAATCGTTTCAAAATCCATGTCGATTGCATATTTTGCAAGTGCTTGTCCGGTATGTCCGGCACCAAAAATATACAGTTTGTTTTTTTTCATGATAGGCTCTATATATATGTCTATTGTTCCTCCACAGCACATATTGTGTTGATTTAATAAATCGTGCCTGAATGTTTTTGTTTTTTTTTCTTTGATAACAAGTATTGCGTTTTCAATTACTTTTTTCTCGAGTGCACCACCACCGATTGATCCAAATATTTTACCTTCTTTTGTAACCAACATTTTTGCCCCGACTTTACGAGGGGTGGAGCCTTTAGTTCCAATTATTACGCACAAAGCCAAAGGACCTTTCTCCGATTGTTGAATTTTGTTTAAGTCGGTTAAATTGAACACTATTTTTTTGTTGTATTTAATGAAATAATTGATTCAACATAATTTTTCCAGTCATCAGGAGTATTTAGATTCAATAAAACATTTGTTCCTCCTGCATCGATCTCAATTCTTTTAAATGCTTTTAATTCTTCTTTTAAGATCCAGGTATCTGATGTTAGATTTTTTAGATGGTTGACAATGTTTTTTCCCAATAAAATTGGATGTCCGCCTTGCCCATTTTTAACAGGAACAACAAAACCATTTTCCTCTATTTTTCCAGACATTTGGTGCAATAATTCCACATTAATTTCAGGATTGTCGATATTTTGGATGATACAATTGGAATTGTGAGCAATTTTTGATAAGCCTAATTGGATGGAGTAAGTTCTTCCTTTTTCCGGGAAATCGTTTTTTATGATCTTTGCCTTGCTACTTATTGATCTCATTACATCGGCCCATTTGTTTTCAAATAAATTGTGGTTAAACACAACGATTGGGCTGCTGATGCCAGCAAATATATACGTGTTACAAAGTGTTTCAATTAATGAGATTCCCTTGATGTTCAAAAATGCTTTCGGCGAATTCATTCTTGATGAGTTCCCTCCACTAAGGATTAATACTTCCATTTAATAGTTTGCATTCAAGATGACTATATCCATTGCGAATTTCTATCCTATAGACTACGAAAACTATGATAATTGTCATAGGATAGACTGTTTTGGATTGTTTTATTCGCATACAAATTGGCAATCACTTGCTACATAGAGTTATATAATAAAGTATGATTGGAGTCATGATTTTTTTTATGCTTTCAAATTATATTTGCTTAAACTAAAAAAAGAATTGAGTTATGGCCTATATTTTTAAAGATAGAGAGATCACAAAGATCTCTGTAATTGGTGCTGGACAAATTGGTCCGGACATTGCCTTGCATTTTGCAAAATCACTTTCACCTTTCGGTGTAGTTGTTAATGTTATTGATATTTCTCCTGAAGCATTGGAGAAAGCAAAAGCGAAAGCACATAAAAAAATTCAGAAAGGGCTTGAGTCAGGTGCGTTTAAGCCTGAACTTGCTGAAAAGATAAAGAATGCTTTGGTTTTTTCTGCTGAATACGACAATGTCCGTGGCTCACAAATTGTTGTGGAAGCAGCTACAGAAGATGAAAACATCAAAGACAAAATATTTCGTCAGGTAGAATCACTTACTGACGAGAAATGTATTTATCTTTCTAACTCTTCGCACATGCAACCGGAAGTGATATTCCGGAATATTAAAAATAAATCCCGCAGTTTAGTGGCACATTATTTTTTTCCTGCAGAAATAAATCTAGTTGTTGAATTGGTCCCTGGTAAAGAAACGGATGCTGATCTTGTAAATCTATTACTTGGATTTTATGAGGCGATCGGAAAGGTTCCTATCAAAGTAAAAAGCTCTTATGGATATGCTATTGATCCTGTTTTTGAAGGTATTTGTCAGACTGCTATCATGTGTTTGGAAAAGGGGTGGGGAACAGAAAAGGAAATTGATACAGCTGCAGTGAAAGCATTAGGCTTAGGTATTGGTCCATTTACTGCATTAAATCTTACAGGAGGAAATCCTATAACTGCACATTGTTTAGATGAACTAGGAAAATTAGTAATGCCTTGGTTCAAAACCCCGAATATTCTTCACGAAAAAAATAAGAGTAAAGAACTTTGGAACACAGCTCAACGTGGAGAAAAAGTTGAACTATCTCCTGATAAAGAAGAGAAATTAGTAAAAGAATTTCAAGGTGCATTTTTCGCACTTACATCTTTTATTTTAGATTTGGGTATCGTTGATATAAACGATTTTAATATGGCATGTGAGATGTCACTTGTTATACGCGCGCCATTCTCATTTATGAATAAAGTAGGTATCGATAAATCCTATAGCTTGGTAAAAGATTTTTGTGCAACGCATCCAACTTTTACATTTCCGAAAATATTTGATAAAGCAAAAGCTGCAGGAGTATGGAAACTGCAGGATATTATTGCTTCTAAGCGAGATGGTGTTTGTGTTCTTACAATTCGCAGACCGAAAGTTTTAAATGCTTTGAATCTGGAAGTACTTGGTCAGATAAAAAATGAAATGGAGAATGTGAAGAATGATAGTTCTATTAAAGCAATTGTTATTACTGGATTTGGAACAAAGGCTTTTGTTTCAGGCGCCGATTTGAATATGCTCGCATCCTTAAAAACTCCTGAAGAAGGATATAATAATTCTCATACTTTTCAATCTGTATTAAATTATGTTGAAAGTTATACTAAGCCTGTAGTATGCGCTATGAATGGTTTTGCATTTGGTGGTGGAAATGAATTAGCAATGTCGTGTACTGCACGAATATGCAAAAAAGGCTTATCTGTTTTGGTTTGTCAGCCTGAAGTTAACCTAGGATTCATTCCTGGTGCAGGTGGAACTCAGCGTTTGCCGCGTATTGTAGGAGTTGAAAAAGCTGCTGAGATATTGCGTACCGCTAGAAATGTTTCTTCAAAAGAAGCAGCTGAGATTGGATTAGTATACAAAGAGGTGGAAGGAGATCTGGTTGATGAAGCAGTAAGATTTGCAAAACAAATTGCATCCGGTGAGGTTAAATTGAAAACAATTCCGCAGGATGCTATTTCAACAAATGGAAATCCAATACAACTAGAGATCGGCCATCTGAGCAAAAAAATTGACGAAATAATTGTAAAAGCGATTTATGAAGGTTCTCACTTGAGCTTGAAAGATGGTCTTGAATTAGAATCACGAATGTTCGGAGAATGTCTTTTAACAGAAGATATGAAAATTGGTTTGGAAAATTTCAAATCAAACGGACCAAAAGCTAAAGCGAATTTTATTCATAAGTAGAATGAAGTATAATGTAGGTATTGATATTGGTGGAACCTTTACAGATCTCATCTGTGTTTCATCTGAAGGTAAGACCATTGTTCATAAAACACTTTCCACTCCGCATGATTCTTCTGTTGGATTCATAAATGGTATTCGCGAAGTTGCTGAAATGACTGGAGAATCTTTTGAGAAATTTGTTTCTTCAATTGATACAATTGTTCATGGAACAACCGTTGCAACAAATGCATTGCTGACATTGAAAGGCGCAAAAACAGCACTTGTTACCACCAAAGGTTTTCGTGATGCATTGGAAATGAGAAGAGGAATCCGAGAGGAGCAGTTTAATAATCACTATAAAAATGTTGTTCCACTTGCCCCTCGTTATTTACGATTTACGGAGGATGAACGAATTGATTCTGAAGGAAAGATTTTGAAGAAATTTTCTGAGAAAGAACTTCTTCCGATCATTAAAAAGATCAAGGATGAAAAAGTAGAATCTGTTGCAGTTTGCTTCATGAATTCCTACAAGAATTCATCACATGAAAAACAAGCATTAAAATTTCTCCGTAAAAATCTGAAAGGAATTTTTGTTACGGCTTCCTTTGAAGTACTTCCTTCAATTCGCTTTTATGAAAGAATTAGTACAACAACCGTTAGTGCTTTTGTCGGACCTATTGTAGCGAAGTATTTGGATAATCTTACTCAGAAATTAGAAAGCATAAATTACAAAGGCACACTTTTGATCATGCAATCAAATGGTGGAGTGGTTGTTCCTGATCAAGTAAAGAAAAATCCTGCTGTGACAGTTTTATCAGGGCCTGCAGCAGCTCCAACGGCTGGTGCATTTTATTCCAAATTACTTGGATTTAAAAATTGTATTACCGCTGATATGGGTGGAACAAGCTTTGATGCTGCGATCGTTATCGATAATCAATGTGTAACCAGTACCGAAGGAAATATCAATCGTTATCGTATTGCTCTTCCTTCTCTTGATATTATAACAATTGGTGCAGGTGGCGGAAGTATCGGTTGGATAAATGAAGGAGGATTGTTGCAGATGGGTCCGCAAAGTGCCGGTGCAATGCCTGGTCCGGTATGTTACGAACGTGGTGGATCAGTTCCTACTTGTACGGATGCCGATATTATTCTTGGTTATCTTAATCCTGATTTTTTTGCTGGAGGGAAATTAAAACTCAATAAAGCAAAAGCAGAGAAAGCAATAAAGACGGATCTCGCCGCGAAACTTGGATTGTCTGTTTTGGAAACTGCTGCCGGAATGTTTCGTATCATCAATAGCAATATGGCTCAAGGTGTTCGCGAAATTTCTGTTGAACGAGGTTACGATCCGAGAGAATTTTTATTTATTGTGGCAGGTGGTGCCGGCTCAATTCACTCTTCCGAAATATGCAAGGAATTGGAAA
Source organism: Bacteroidota bacterium (assembly GCA_026391935.1). Taxonomy (GTDB): domain Bacteria; phylum Bacteroidota; class Bacteroidia; order 2-12-FULL-35-15; family 2-12-FULL-35-15; genus 2-12-FULL-35-15. The sequence goes on from JAPLDC010000220.1 coordinate 11,923, forward strand.
TTCCGATGTTCCTTGTACCAAATGTCTCTTCTATGTTTTGTGCTGCAGGAATGTTATTGGGTGATCTGAAACATGACTATATACGCTCTTATTTTACCTCATTTACGAATCTTGATAGAAAAAAATTTATTTCTCTGTTTAATGAAATGAAGGAGGATGGAATTCATGCATTGGTTGATGAAGAAGGTGTTTCCCGTAATAAGATCTCATTTTCTCCGATTCTTGATATGCGTTATCTAGGTCAGTACCACGAAGTGCAAATGGAAGCTTCTTGGGATGATGTAATGAATTTTGATCTTAAAAAAATATTTGAATTATTCCATAAAGAACACAATCGTCAGTTTGGATATTCTTTGAAAGAGGAAGGCACAGAAATGGAACTCATCAATGTTCGTTTGCGTGTTGTTGGAAAAACAGAACGACCTAGATTCCTTTCTGAAAATAATAATTCTGTTACAGCTGAATCGGCTATTAAGGAGTATAGAGAAGTTTATATTCCTGAACTGAATAAGATGAAAAAAGTTCCGATCTATGATGGCGACAAACCTATTTTCGGATCAAAGATAAATGGACCTTGTGTAATTGAAAAGATTACCACTTCTGTATTTATCAGCGAAAACTACGACTGTGAGGTGGATAGTTTTGGTTCATTTATAGTATATGAAAAGAAAAAATTTCCAAACGGATTTCAATTGAAACAAAAACTTACTGAAGTAAATGAAAGTAGATAAAATATTAGTTTCC
>JAPLDC010000471.1 GCA_026391935.1 Bacteroidota bacterium
ATTGTAATAAAAACTATTTCCAAATATACTTTGAAGCATTTTTTTTTAATTATTTTTTTGTAAAAATAGGCTCAAAAAAAATCCTCTGCAGATGCAGAGGATTTATTAACTAACAATGAATTGTTTATTCAACAATGATCATTTTATTTGTTTTTCTTCTTTTATCAGCAGTTAAACTATAATAATAAATTCCAGGCTTCAGGTTTTTCTTATTGAATACAACAGAATGTTTTCCTTCTACCATCACTTCATTTACAAGCGTTTCCAACAATCTTCCATAGGCATCCCAAATCTGCACATTAACATTTGCTTTATTATTCAGCAAAAACTCGATTGTAGTATTTCCACTTAAAGGGTTTGGATAATTCCTTAATTGAAGATCGGATTTAGATGCCGCAATATCTTTTACCGTTACGATATCATTCACACTCGTAATATTAGTTGAATAAATCCCGCTGGCATGCGTTGCAACAACAACCAATCCATCTGAAGCCCGTGTTTCGATCATATCACAAACCGAATTTCCAATTGTACTAGTCCCTTGCTGTACCCATATAGTAGCCGTTCCCATTAGTGTATCGGTTGCATACAATCCTGTGCTTGTAGCCAATAAATAAACAGTCCCATCTGATACATGTAAAATACTTGCCCAGCGGACAAACTTACATAACCACTAGGAAATACAACTCCAGGAGTTGTTGAAGTGATATTTACTGGTGTCGGTGTTCCGACATTCGCATTATCCACGCGATATACTTTTTGTTTGTCTGTTCCGTAATATACTCTGTTTAATGGAGTCTTACAAGCTGTTACAGCTGTAATTATAGAATTAACTGTTGGAACAGAATCTACAAACTGAACCCAATTTGTTGCAATAGAATCCCAATTCCCTACAAGGGGAATTCCAGAAAGATCATTATTACGCCATAAATATTTTCCACCTGCCAGATACATATAATTGTTATTGTTTGGATCAAGTGTGTATGGATTGATGAACTCAGGATTTTTTAATCCAATGGGATCGATACGTGCAAACCCAGTCATAGCACCAGCTGCGTCTAATGTCGATTTCATCATTTTCCCGTTCTGAATTGAGAAATAATAATTTGTTCTTCCATCAGCGATCGCACAATACGAACCATCCCCACTGCGTGGTTGCACCCAAGGAGAAGTCGGAACGGCACTATTCGTGAACCAACTTCCATTATCTTGAGCTCCTGCAATAATTACATTATTTCCTGGCGTTGCATGATCAATCGCCACTGTATAAAACATGGTTGACAAATATCCATTGTTTTTGGATTGCCAAACAACAGCACCCGCTGTATTATCATTTGTTTTAAAAATACCGCCATCGTTCGTACTGAACATCACATCAGGATTGGAAGGCAGAAACTCTAAACAATGCTGGTCAGGATGATGATTCGGATAGGAATTGATTACTGGTAAGGAAGAAAATTGTTCATACCCACCAATAAATGTTGTGCTCGTTGAATCTGAAAAACCAGAAGTGGATCGATATAAATTTGTACCTCCAATAAAAACATCGTTAGAACTTCCAGGTTTCACTTTGACCACCATATCATAAGAACCTTGAACCTGCCAGCGATCAAATTGTCCGCCAGTATTTGGTAAGTTAAGAGAAAGATCCTGCCATGTTCCACCGGCACCAGCACCTGTACCAGAAACATACGTATACTTCCAAAGACTATTCCATTCAGGTGTTCCCAAATAATTAAATGTTTCTTTTCCAAACCCAGGCGTATTTGCTAAAAAATAAACTTCGTTTTCATTATTTGGATTAATTCCGATAACAATTCTATTATAAGCAGTTGGAAATCCAACAGGTAAAATATTTGTAAAAGTTGTACCGGAATCAGAACGCCAAATTCCTTTTTTCAAACCATCATCACTTAATGTTGCGTAAACAACACCTGTTGTTGTAACCTGAACATCTGTAAAATAAGCAGAAGGAGATCCACCTAAAACTGTTGTCCAGGAAGTACCGCCATTAAGGCTTTTAGAAATTCCGCCATAAGTTGCAGCATAAATTTCATTTAAAGTATCGTTTGCAGAAATATCGTTCGCTATATTCCAAACTAATTGCCATCCTGTTGAAAAGCTATTCGGATTTCCCCCTGAAGTTGATGCTATCGCTTGCCACGTTGAACCACCATCAATTGATTTAAACATTCCGTCTCCTAAATAATATGCTCCGCTTCCACTGCTTGCAGAAGCCCCGTATGCTTCACCGCTTCCATAATACCATGTATTTGTATGCATTGCACGTTTATCTTGTACCAAACATGTCGCATTTTTCAATTGCGAAAAAGTATTCGTTTGTGACCAGGAAGCTCCACCATCTGTTGAAAGCCACATTCCACCAGAGCAGGAACCTGCTAATAATCTATTTTCATTCGATACATCTATTCCAAATGCACGTGTTCTTCCCCCAACATTCCATGGCCCCCGATTAACCATCGTCAAACTTGTCATGCTTTTATCCACTTGCAAATCATTGGGTAAGGTGGCCGCAAAAGCCAATTCTAATTGACGGATGTTATCAGGAATTTTGCCAGTAGCTGGATCTGCTAATCTTGAAACCTCCCAACGTATACGCTCCTGTGCATCATCTTCCATTCCTTCGTGAGAAGCATCTTTCCCCTTAGCAGAATTCTTATTTTTTATTCCACCATTAGAAGCAATATACGCAACAGCGGAAATAGATATTGCTATTGCAGTAAATAAAGTAAATTTTGATTTCATTTGAGATTGTAGTTTTTTATTTATGATATTCAAATATAGTAATTTAAAAACTTGTCTCGCGATATAATTCAAGTATAAAATAAAACAAAAAACCCATTACACAAAGTGCAATGGGCTCATTAACTAACTAAAAAACTTTTTTTTAACTACGCTTTTTTAGTCGTTTTTGCTTTTTTAGCTGGTTTAGCTTTTTCTTCTTTAACAGGTTTTGCTTTTTCGTCTTTTGCAGGCGTTGTTGCAGTAGCTGTAGTAGCTGCAGGAGCTGGTTTAGATTTAGTTGTTTTAGCACCATCTTGTGCATTTGCTGCAACAGCGAAAACTGATGCCACTAGAAATAAAGAAATTTTTTTCATGATTTATTTTATAAATGGTTTAAATTATACCTCAAAGGTAAGTAGTGGTATTATCCCTTAAACAAGACTATGTATGCAATTAACATACTTTCACAATTCTTAACATTTCATCGCATTTCAGAAAAGATTAAAGAAATCAAAATTTCTTTTTCATTTGCTCTACTATTTCATACGCAGCAGGACATACATAAGTGTTCTTAATTGTCAGGTCTAGGATCTGATAAAAACGTTTTCTATTTGTGTGAGGATATTCACGGCAGGCTGTTGGACGATCCTCATAAATCAGACAATAATTTTCAGGATCTAAAAAGGTGCATGGCGCTTCGTTCAATACATAGTCGCCTTCTTCATCTGTATGAAGATATTTTGAAATGAAATCAGACGGTTTAATCCGAAAACGCTTTGCTATTCGTTCAATATCGCGGTCATAAAAAATAGGGCTTGTTGTTTTACAACAATTGGCACATTTCATACAATCATACTTTTCAAATGCTTCCTCGTGAAATTCATGAACAACATCATCCAGATTGTTCGGTTTTTTGCGTTTTAAAATCTCGAACAATTTTCTTGTGTTTGTTTCAGCAACTTTTGCAAGTAAAGGAAGTTTATTCAGATCGATCATTTATTTTAATAATTGAATTATTATTTTGGAAATGAATTTTTACAATTCGTATCTTTATTTGGCTGCGAAATTACAAAAAGTGTTTGTCGGAAACCTATTTTATGAAACAAAGCTTTTGAATTTTATTACTTTCGTTTTCTATATGCACAATAAACTTTTCATATTGTTTATCATTTTCAATTTTTCCGGCTTAGCCCAGGAACAAAAAAAAATTGAAATACACGGTCATCGAGGATTTCGAGGGAAATACCCAGAAAACACTTTAACTGCATTCAAAGAAGCAGCAAAAGCGGGTGTTGACTATATCGAATTAGATGTAATAATTTCGAAAGACTCTCAGGTAGTTGTCTCTCATGAACCCTGGTTTAACGCTACTACATGCAGCTATCCTAACCAAAAAGCAGTAAAAAAAATAAAGC
>JAPLDC010000229.1 GCA_026391935.1 Bacteroidota bacterium
ATCTGGCATTTCATCGCTACAGGCAGTTTCATAATCACTATAGGAACAGGGAACCATGTGATGGCGCTCAAATTTTATCTGATGATTCACCGGATACGGCACATCCATCCACCAACGATCGCTTTTATTGCTTTTATAGAAGACGATTTCATGTTCATGATCCTTGATGGAAACACGGTATTTGGTGTATTCCGACTTATCCACGATCGGGTAATCTTGCTTTCGGTTATAAAATCCATCAATAAAATACCAGATCATTTGCGCTACCAGATGTGCTGTTTGCTTATTGGTATCAAATGCAGGATTTATCTCATAAAATCCGATCGAAGATAATTTATCACTAAAACCGGCATAACGTGCAATCTGACAAGCTTCTTCTCCATAAAAACCATTTGGCGAAGCATTGCCATTTCCTGGAGCATCACTTTGACGAATTGCGGAAATATCAAAACTTACAACATCTGCATTTCTTACAATCGGTTCCACATCTTCCATATTTTTACGAACCTTCCCCAAGCGATGTGCATCAAAAAATAATTTACTCATCAATTCAATAGAATTCTGTTCTACAAAATAAGATTGGTATCCGATATTACTGAAATTAAAAAGAATATTTGGTTTATGTAATATGATCTTACTCAGATAACTTTGAGAATCCAACATTTTATCCCCTTCACCAATATCGAAAGATGAATCTATTGCAACGATATTAATCGTTTGTTCCATTTTCTGATAAGCCAGATAATTACAATAGGTCAGGTCCTGTGAACCACCTATAATGATTGGAACGATATTTTTTTTGAGCAATTGAGCCAATACATCTGTAACAGCATAGTAACTGTCGTCAATAGTATTTCCCTTTTTGATATTCCCCAGATCAACAATTTTTGTTGAATAATTCCCTTGAAATAATTTGTAAAGATTTTCCCGAACATAATCTGCTGCAAGTCCGCAACCTTCGTTATTTATGGCTTTCCTATCTTCTTCAACGCCAATGATCGCCAACTGAACATTTTCCAAACTCGGAAAATCATCCCCTTTCAAATAGGCGTTAATGACTTTTCCATAAGTAGTAGCGGAGTATTTATTCGCTCCGTTAAAATGGCTTGTATCTATTGGTGTGAAGAATTCTTGCATTGTGCAACTATTTGATAATTATTCCGCTAATACGTTTACAACCTTTTTATCAATGACGATAAAAAACAAATGGGTTGCTTTATCATCAACAATTAAATTCTTTTAATCTATAACAGTATGTTTCAAAAAAGATACAGAAACGATTTTGTTATTTTACTTTTACTGCTTTTTTAGATGCTACTTTTTTTAGTGCAACCTTTTTTACTGCTTTTTTAGGTGCCGCCTTCTTTACAGCTGCTCCCGCAGTTTTGGCCGCAACTTTCTTTTTAGGAGAAGCTTTTTTTGCTGCTGCTGCTTTAAATGGTTTTTTCTCTATTTGTTTTTTCTTAAAACGATTTCCTTTGCTTGCATTTTTTGGATCAGCAGCAATATCCAAACACTCCTGCAATGTTAAAGATGCAGCATCAGTACCTTTTGGCAATTTGAAATTATTTTTATCAATTACCAAATAAGGTCCCCAACGACCATTCAACAATTGAACATCCGGTCTTTCAGGAAATGTTTTTATGTATTTATCAATTTCAGCCTGACGTTTTGCGAGAATCAATTCCACACAACGGTCAGCAGAAACAGTCATTGGGTCATCTTCTTTTTTCAAAGAAATAAATAAACTGTTATGACGAACATATGGTCCAAAACGGCCAACAGCGACCACCATTTCCTTCTCTTCGAACATTCCAACCACTCGTGGAAGTTTAAAAAGATCTAATGCTTCCTGAAAAGTGATCGTATCTAGACGTTGATCTTTTCGCAAACTAGAAAATTTTGGTTTATTATTTTCATCATTCCCTTCTCCAAGCTGAGCCATTGGACCAAAGCGGCCGATGCGCACATAAAGATTTTTTCCTGAAACAGGGTCAACACCAAGTAGACGTTCTCCTGAAGCGCGTTCAGAATTTTCGGAGGTATCAACCACATTACGATGAAACGGTTTATAAAAATCGGCCAACATCTTTGTCCATTGGATCTTTCCTTCAGCAATTTCATCGAACTCCTCTTCCACTTTTGCAGTGAAATTATAATCCATGATCTGAGGAAACTGAACAAACAAGAAATCGGTAACAACCATTCCGATATCCGTAGGGAATAATTTTGATTTTTCGGCTCCGGTACCTTCAGATCTCACCTCATCGGCGATCTTGCCATCTTTTAAGATCAGCACATTAAAATTACGTTGAATTCCTTCTCTATCTTCCTTGACAACGTATTCACGTTTTTGAATTGTCGAAATTGTAGGAGCATACGTTGAAGGACGACCAATACCCAACTCTTCTAATTTCTTTACTAAACTAGCTTCCGTATATCTTGCAGGATGATGTGTAAATCGTTCCATTGCAATAATTTCGTTCGCCTTTAATATTTCTCCAACCTTCATAGGAGGAAGCATTCCGGATTGATTTTCATCTTCTTCATCATCGGTTCCTTCTAAATAAATTTTAAGGAACCCATCAAATTTCAATACTTCACCTTGAACGACAAATTTTTCGGTTGTTCCTGAAGCAGTAATAATAACAGTTGTTTTTTCTAATTCAGCATCACTCATCTGAGAAGAAATGGTCCGTTTCCAAATCAAATCGTACAAACGCTTTTCAGAAGAATCACCATCCACCGATTGATTTTGGATATACGTTGGTCGAATTGCTTCGTGTGCCTCTTGCGCACCTTTTGATTTCGTTTTATATTGTCGGATGTTCAGATATTTGTCTCCATAATTCCCTGTGATCGCTTCTTTCGCCTGATTGATAGCAGTATCAGAAAGATTCACAGAATCTGTTCTCATATAGGTGATTTTTCCACTTTCGTATAACTTCTGAGCAACAACCATTGTTTGAGAAACAGAAAAGCCCAGTTTACGACTTGCTTCTTGTTGTAAAGTAGAAGTTGTAAAAGGAGCGGAAGGTGACTTTTTTGTTGGTTTTGTTTCAACGCTATCAACAGTATAATCAGCATTTTCACACTTTTTCAAAAATGCGCGAGCTTCCTCTAAAGATTTAAATTTTGTAGATAGCTCAGCTTTCACATTAGAATTACCTGCAATAAAATTTGCAGTAACCTTGTAGGAAGAATTACTTTTAAAAGCAACGATCTCCCTTTCACGTTCAACAATCAAACGTACTGTAACAGATTGAACGCGCCCTGCTGACAAGGAAGGACGAACTTTTTTCCATAACACTGGAGACAATTCAAAACCAACCAGCCGGTCTAAAATTCTCCGTGCTTGCTGTGCATCCACTAAATGCTTGTCGATGGTACGCGGATGCGCAATCGCATTTTGAATAGCGGGCTTAGTAATTTCATGAAAAACGATACGTTTTGTATTTTTGTCGTTTAAGCTCAATGCTTCAAACAAGTGCCAGGAAATAGCTTCTCCTTCACGATCCTCATCCGTTGCTAGCCAAACCACTTCAGCTTTCTTTGCTAAGGCCTTTAACTCATTGACCACTTTTGTTTTATCGGGTGATACTTCATAATTAGGAGTGAATTTATTTTCAATATCGACTCCCAATCCTTTTTTAGCAAGATCACGGACGTGACCAAAACTCGACCTAACTGTAAAACCTTCTCCTAAAAATCCTTCTATTGTCTTTGCCTTTGCAGGGGACTCCACGATCACTAAATTTTTGCTCATACGCTAGCTAATTTGGGTTAGGTTTTAATAAAATTGAATATTGCCTGAGACGCCATTTTCTCAAAATTCGTTGCAAAGAAAACAAATCAAAAAGGAATTTTGCAAATTAAATTTGCTTTTGTCAAAACATATATATATAAATATATATATATAAATTTTTAAATTTTTATGAAAATAAATCGAAATGCGCCATTTTGTCACCCATTTATTTTAATTATCTTTGCAATCCATTAAAAATAAAATGAGCGAGAATAAAGTAATTGATGAAAGTAAACAAGGTGAGGCGCTGATGATTGAAACACCGCTACAGCCCAATGGCAAAAAACTGTTTTTGGAGAGTTATGGCTGTGCGATGAATTTTTCGGATAGTGAAATTGTGGCCTCCATATTAAAAGACAAAGGGTTTTCCACCACAAATGATTTTTTTGAAGCAGATGTAATATTTGTGAATACCTGTGCTATCCGCGAGGGAGCCGAACAGCGTGTGAGAAAACGTTTGACTGAGTATAAAAAAGCAAAAAAGACCAAGCCCGATCTGATCATTGGGGTTCTGGGCTGCATGGCGGAACGATTGAAATCACAATTCCTGGAAGAAGAGAAGCTGGTAGACATCGTTGTTGGACCAGATGCTTACCGCAACTTACCTGAACTTATAGAAATTGCAGAAACAGGACAAAAAGCAGTGAATGTACTTTTATCAAAAGAAGAGACCTATGCTGATATTGCTCCTGTTCGATTGGGCTCTAACGGAGTTACTGCATTTATCAGTATTACACGGGGCTGTGATAATATGTGTGCGTTTTGTGTGGTCCCTTTTACCAGAGGAAGAGAACGGAGTCGGGATCCTCAAACTATCGTAAAAGAAGCACAGGAATTATTCGCACAAGGATACAGGGAAGTAACCTTACTAGGACAAAATGTTGATTCGTATTTATGGACTGGAGGAGGCTTAAAGAAAGAAAATATTTCTGAAGAAGAATTAAAAAGTGCTACAACATTTCCTCAATTACTTGAAAAAGTAGCATTGTTAAATCCTGATCTGCGTATACGATTCAGTACCTCACATCCGAAAGATATGAATGATGACGTATTGTATATGATCGCGAAATATGAAAATATTTGCAGTTATATTCATTTGCCGGTACAATCAGGTAACACGAGAATCTTAGAAATGATGAATCGTGGATATACCCGAGAATGGTATTTGAGCAGGATAGATGCTATACGAAGAATAATACCCGATTGCGGAATATCTATGGATATCATCAGTGGTTTTTGTTCCGAAACAGAAGAAGAACATAAAGACACAATATCATTGATGGAGGAAGTGAAGTATGATTTTGGTTATATGTTTGCATACAGCGAAAGACCGAAAACATTAGCGGAAAGAAAATATCCGGATGATGTTCCGGCAGATGTAAAAAGCAGAAGGTTGGCTGAAATAGTTGAATTACAGCTGAAGCATTCTGCTGAACGGACAAAGCAAGGTGTTGGAAAGGTACACAGAGTTTTGGTGGAAGGAACATCAAAAAAATCAAAGGAAGAATTATTCGGAAGAAATTCGCAAAGCACTGTTGTTGTTTTCCCAAAAGAAAATTTCAAGAAAGGCGATTATGTGAATGTATTTGTGGATAAGTGCACAGGAGGAACATTAATTGGAAAAGCGGTCTAGAGGCAAGTGGTTAGAATCAGGAGCCAAGATAGATTCCTTTTATAAGGTTGAAACAACCCCTAAATTAATTAACAAGCAAAATTAGAAATAAAGTGAAATAAGGTCAAAATTTAATCTTAGTTCTTGACTTTAAAATTTTACATCAAATTATGGCGCATAATTTCAAACAGCTTTTGATCTGGCAAAAATCCATGGATTTGGCAGATTTGACATTCTTGTATTGTAAAGATTTGCCAAAAGAAGAAAGATATAATTTGATTGACCAAATGAACAGGTGCTCCTGCTCTATTCCTTCTAATATAGCTGAAGGTTCAGGAAAAAGGACAAAGTTGCAATTTGCAGAATACCTTTCCATTTCGCTTTGTTCTTCGTATGAATTGGAAACTCAGTTACTGATAAGTGAGCGAAGAAAATATGGGAAGCAAGAATTATTAAATCGAACATTAAATTTAGTTACAGAAATACAAAAAATGATTTTTTCATTTAGAGAAAAGGTTGCTTCGGAAAAGGCTATTTTGTCTTAATTCTTGGCTCTTTACTCTTTATTCTATTAAAAAAAATGACAATTCAAGATCTAAAGAACCGTTTCGGAATCATTGGTAGTTCGCCATCACTGGATAGAGCAATTGATATTGCAAAACAAGTAGCACCTACCGATCTAACGGTTCTTATCACAGGAGAAAGCGGAACAGGGAAAGAAGTTTTCCCACAAATCATTCACGCCTTAAGTGCGCGTAAACACGGACAATATATTGCTGTGAATTGTGGTGCAATTCCTGAAGGCACAATTGATTCGGAATTATTCGGACATGAAAAAGGTTCATTTACCGGTGCGCATGAAGCACGCAAAGGGTATTTTGAAGTGGCTAACGGTGGAACAATATTTTTAGATGAGGTTGCAGAAATGCCGATTGCAACTCAGGCTCGTTTATTACGCGTTTTAGAAAGTGGTGAATTTATTAAAGTAGGTTCTTCAAAAGTATTGAAAACAGATGTACGTGTAGTTGCCGCCACCAATGTAAACATCCAGCAAGCAATCGAAAAAGGGAAATTCAGAGAAGACCTTTTTTACAGATTAAATACTGTTCCGATTGTTGTTCCGCCATTGCGGGAACGCAAACAAGACATCCATTTATTATTCAGGAAATTCGCTTCTGATTTTTCCGCAAAATACCGAATGCCGACAATTAAATTAGATATGGCTGCTGAACAGATCTTATCAAATTATTATTGGCAAGGGAATATCCGACAATTAAAAAATATTACTGAACAAATTTCCGTAATTGAAAAAAATCGCGATATATCATCCGATACGATGATAAAATATTTACCCATCCATCAATCTGCTCAGTTACCTGTATTAGCAAGCACTTCAACTGCAGGTAACGACTTCAGCGAACGCGATATTTTGTATAAAGTTTTGTTCGACATGAAGACAGAGATGATGGATCTAAAAAAAATAGTTGTGGATCTGATCGAGAACGACAACCAACTGAATCAGGATTTCCCACCTGAGAATGCTCAAATAATCAAGAAATTATTTCAGGATGTAGGCTCTCAGGAAACTGCAATTCAATTAGGTTACAACACTTCAACTCCGGTAAATACACAGAATCAAATGCCAGTAGAAGTTGTTGAAGAAACATTATCCTTGCAGGAAATTGAGGAAGACATGATCAAGAAAGCATTAACAAAACACAAAGGCAAACGCAAGAATGCTGCAAAAGAATTAGGAATTTCTGAGCGGACACTTTACCGTAAGATCAATGAATACAATATAAAATAGATTCAAGATATTAGATGTTAGAAATTAGAAATAAACAGATGCAAATCATAAGCACAAGACTCATCTTGATGCTTATGTCTTGTGCCTTGATTCTATTCTCAAGTTGCAAAATTCATTATTCCTTCACAGGCGGTAGTGTTCCTCCGGAAGCAAAAACTGTATCTGTTCAATATTTTCAAAACAACGCATCATTAGCTCCGCCAACATTAAGTCAAACCTTTACTGAAGCATTGCGTGATAAATTAAGTTCACAGACAAGATTGTCACTCATCAATAAAGGTGGAGACCTGAGTTTTGAAGGAAGTATCACCGGATATTCAACCGGTCCGATTGCCATACAAAGTACGGACCAAGCGGCATTAAACAGGTTAACCATCACTGTGAATGTAAAATATACGTGTATGTTTGATGAAAAGAAAAATTTCGAGCAATCATTCACACGCTATGCGGATTATACCAGTGATCAAAACTTAGCTTCTATAGAAGATCAATTAACAAGAGAAATTAATGAGCAACTGGTACAAGATATTTTAAACAGGGCATTGAATAATTGGTGAGCGTCTGCCATGAATTCTAAAAAAATTTATAACTATTAATGAATAAAGCACAATTCATATCATACGTTGAAACTCCCGAAAAAATGTCGGAGAGAGATAGTATTTTGCTTAGCGAATTGATAAAAAATTTCCCCTATTTTCAAACTGCGCATTTGTTGTATTCAAAGAGTTTGCACAACATCAACAGCATTCATTATAACAATCAATTACGAATTACCGCTGCATATGCTACTGATAGAAGAGTACTACACAGTTTGATCACAAAACAAGCGGAAATTGAATTGATAACTATTTCAAAGCCGATTGAAAAATCGGAAGAAAAACAGATCGAGCAAGCGATTCATAATTTGGTACTTGAAGAGATCGCCGAACAAAATATCAAACCGCTAGTAGAAGAAATAATCAGACCTGAAATAAAAGAAGAAAACACGGCTGAAATTATTCAAAACGAAGCAACAGTAATTAACGCGATAGAAATTTCTGAAGTAATTGTAGTAGAAGAAAAAACAGTTGAGAAGATTGATGTTTTTGAAAATGCGGAAGAAAATAACAGCACTCAAATAATTGACAACCCGGAAGCGTCATTGGAAAAAGAATATTTTTCAGAGATCATAGACGCAAGTGTCGAATTAGGAATTTCAGAACTTCCAATTATCGTCAAAAATGAAGAAATACAGGAAACCGTAGCATCTAATTTTGTGTTGAATATTCCGGAGCCGATTACTGATGTGAAAGAAGATGCTGAGGATAAAGTAAATAGTGGATCTTTTTCATTTACTGATTGGTTAAAACAAGTGAATTCGGAAGAAAAGGCTGTTGATGCTGAAGCACCCATAAAAGAATCGGAAGAGACTGAAAAACAGCTAAGTGCATTCGAATTAATAGACAAATTCATACGTGATGAACCGAAACTTACGCGACAAAAAACCGAATTTTTCAGTCCGGTGAATATGGCTAAGCAAAGTGTAGCGGAAGATATCACATTTGTCAGTGAAACGTTGGCTAAAATTTACGTTTTGCAAGGGAATTACACAAAAGCAATTCAGGCTTATGAAAATTTACGCTTGAAATATCCAGAAAAAAGACTTTACTTTGCATCCCAAATAAAAAATTTAAGAAAATTAATAAATCAACAAAAGCAGTAATTTACAATGGCAACAATTATTTCAGTATTAATTATAGTAGTGTGTGCACTCTTGATCCTTGTAGTTTTGATACAAAATTCTAAAGGTGGCGGATTAGCATCATCGTTCTCTTCATCAAATCAGGTAATGGGAGTTCGCAAAACTGCCGATTTTTTGGAAAAAGCAACATGGACGCTTGCAGCATCCTTATTAGTTTTGTGTGTGCTATCCACATCGTTTAATAAAACTGGTGACGTGGTATCAGGTGGTACTTCGAAAGAATCTGTAACCCGTCAAAAAGGAGCAGAAGATACCAGCCCAAAATCAAATTCAAATAATACAGCACCACTTACACCAGGTGCACCCGTAAATCCAGCTCCGGGTAAATAATTTCTAAAGAACAGATATAAAAAATGTCAGAAAGTCATTCACGTTTCTGACATTTTTTTTTATGTGGCCCTTATACTGCAATATTGTCTGAAATTCAACCGGAATAATAAATGGTATAATTTCTGACAAAGCAAAGACGCAAAATAAAATTTGAAAAACTTAAGTTAAACTAATAATAATTAAATTAAAATGGCAAAGACAAGTTCAAAAATAAACATCAAGCCAGTTGCAGGAACTCAAAACAGAGTGGTTGTTGAAGCTGCTGCTGCAGAAGAAAAAACAGCGAGTGGGATCATCATTCCTGATACCGCAAAAGAAAAACCTCAAAGAGGTAAAGTAATTGCTGTAAGTGAAAAAGATGACAAAGGCAATAAACCTGAGGTGAAAGTCGGAGACACTGTTCTTTACGGAAAATACGCTGGGACAGAAGTTTTGTTAGAAGGCAAAGATTATCTGATAATGAGAGAGAGTGATATTTTTGCAATCGTCTGATTTGAAAATTTGGAAATGTGGCAATTCAAAAATGCCCATTGTACAAAAAACAAATCAAAAAAATAAAATCCAAACAAAATTTTCAAATTAACTAATTAACTAATTTTCAAATTATAAAAAAATGGCAAAAGATATTTTTTTCAATATAGACGCACGCGACAAACTAAAAAGAGGTGTTGACGCTTTAGCGAATGCAGTAAAAGTAACATTAGGTCCGAAAGGAAGAAATGTGATCATAGATAAGAAATTTGGTGCACCAAGCATCACAAAAGACGGTGTGACCGTTGCGAAAGAGATCGAATTGAAAGATCCTGTTGAAAATATGGGAGCTCAAATGTTAAAAGAAGTTGCTTCAAAAACTGCTGATGCTGCCGGAGACGGAACAACAACAGCTACAGTTCTTGCTCAAGCAATTGTAACTGCAGGCTTGAAAAATGTTGCTGCAGGTGCAAATCCAATGGATCTAAAACGCGGGATTGATAAAGCTGTAGCTGCAGTAGTTGAAAATCTAAATAAGCAATCACAAAAAGTTGGTGATGACAACAAAAAAATTGAGCAGGTTGCTACTATTTCTGCAAACAATGACAATGCAATTGGAAAATTAATTGCAGAAGCAATGAAGCGTGTGAAGAAAGAAGGCGTAATTACTGTAGAAGAAGCAAAAGGAACAGAAACGACTGTTGAAGTAGTTGAAGGTATGCAATTTGACAGAGGTTATATCTCTGCATATTTTGTTACAGATGTTGATAAAATGGAAACAGTTTTAGAGACACCGCTTATCCTGATTACAGATAAGAAAATTTCAAATATGAAAGAATTGCTTCCTGTGCTTGAAAAGGCCGTGCAAACGGGAAAACCAATTTTAATTATTGCAGAAGATGTAGATAGCGAAGCATTATCGACTTTAGTAGTTAATAAGATCCGCGGATCATTAAAAATTGCAGCAGTAAAAGCTCCAGGATTTGGTGACAGAAGAAAAGC
Organism: Bacteroidota bacterium; assembly: GCA_026391935.1. Lineage (GTDB taxonomy): Bacteria > Bacteroidota > Bacteroidia > 2-12-FULL-35-15 > 2-12-FULL-35-15 > 2-12-FULL-35-15. The sequence continues at coordinate 10,769 of JAPLDC010000229.1, forward strand.
AATGTTAGAAGATATCGCAATTTTAACCGGAGGAACTTTAATTTCTGAAGAAAGAGGTTATAAATTAGAAAATGCTGACCTATCATTTTTAGGAAGTGCTGAAAAGATTACAATTGATAAAGACAACACAACAATTGTTGGTGGAAAAGGTAAAAAAGCGGATATCGCTTCACGTGTAAATCAAATAAAAGCACAAATAGAAACTACTACATCTGATTATGACAGAGAAAAATTGCAGGAACGTTTGGCTAAATTAGCCGGTGGTGTTGCAGTTTTATATGTTGGTGCAGCAACTGAAGTAGAAATGAAAGAAAAGAAAGACCGCGTGGAAGATGCATTAGCAGCAACACGTGCAGCTGTTGAAGAAGGAATTGTACCGGGAGGTGGCGTTGCATACATCCGTGCAATTGATGGATTAGAAAAACTAAAAGGTTCTAATGAAGATGAAACAACCGGGATCTCAATTGTAATAAGAGCTATTGAAGAGCCATTGCGTCAGATTGTTGCAAACGCAGGATTAGAAGGAGCTGTAATTGTTCAAAAAGTTCGCGAAGGGAAAGCTGATTTTGGTTACAATGCAAGAACTGACAAATATGAAAACTTATATGCAGCAGGTGTTATCGACCCGACTAAAGTATCAAGAATTGCTTTGGAAAATGCGGCATCAATTGCAGCAATGTTATTGACAACAGAATGTGTTATCGCTGATCAAAAAGAAGAAGCTCCTGCAATGCCAATGGGCAACCCGGGAATGGGCGGAATGGGTGGAATGATGTAATATTATATTTACTTTTTAACAAAAAACCTCTTGAATTCAAGAGGTTTTTTGTTTTGATAAATTTTAATCAGAATAAAAAATTATTGCAGAAAAAAATATCAGTCATCTAACAAAATGAATTATTAAATGAGATTTAACAAACTTGTAAAAGCAGGACTGATAGGAGTAATTATTACAACCATACTTTCTATTTTACTTTATCTCCTTTTTTCAGTTTCATTAAAGGTCCTTGCGCCTTTTTACATGCCATGGGCAGTTCTGGCACTTATAGGAATTACAAACAATAACAATCGTCCTCAATGAAAAATATATTTTCTCTTTCACTATTCTTTTTAATTTCAATATCACTTTTAAAAAGTCAGGATACTGCATTACAAATTCACACTTCAAAAAAGCCAAAAGGAACTTTTTATTTTTCGTGGGGATACAACCGAGATTGGTTTTCGAAAAGTGATATACACTTTAAGAATCCATCTACGGCATATGACCAACAGAAAGGAGTTTCTAAATCCTATGATTTTACAATATATGATGCGGAGGCAAAAGATCGACCGGGATTTAAAAATATGTTACGGACAGATCTTACTATCCCGCAGTATGTATATCGTTTAGGCTATTACTTCAACAATAAAAAAGATCTGGGTATCGAGATCAATTTCGATCATGTTAAGTATATCATGGATGATTATCAAACATTACATGTAAAAGGTACTCTTCAGGGGCAAACAATCGACAAGGATACGTTGATTGACCCTCATACATTTTTACATTTTGAACATTCTGACGGAGCTAATTTTTTCATGCTAAATTTTGTAAAGCGCCAGCGTTTGTTTGCATCAAAAAACAGCAATCATATACTGAGTGGAATTGTTAAAATGGGTGCCGGGCCTGTTGTTCCGAGAACAGATGTTACTTTATTCGGCGAACGTTTAAATAACCGGTTTCATGTAGCAGGCTATTGCATGGGAATTGAAGCGGGTCTCCGCTATGATGCTTTCAAACACATATTCATAGAATATACTGCAAAAGGCTCTTTTGCAAATTTTACAAATGTCCTAGTTATCGGGGAAGGAAAAGCCAAACATCACTTCTGGACATTTGAAAACATTTTAACTTTGGGATTAGAATTCCCGATGTAGAATAAATAAACTTTCGAATATAAAATCAGAAAAATAAATAATACAACCTCCGACTCTGGTGCTAGTTTCAATTTAATCAGCATTCGGACAAAGACGAAGGTTGTATTTTATACTACTTGCTTAACAATTCTTTTACAAAAGTGGAAATTAGCTTACCGTCTGCTTTTCCAGCTAACTGTTTTGAGGCAGCGCCCATTACTTTTCCTAGATCTGCAAGAGAAGAAGCTCCAACAGCTGAAATAATTTTTGCAACTTCTGCTTTTATCTCTTCTTCGGTCATTTGTTTCGGAAGATAAACCTCGATAACAGCAGCCTGAGCCAATTCTACTTCAGCCAGATCACTTCTATTTTGAGAAACATAAAGATCTGCAGTTTCTTTTCGTTGCTTTACCATTTTCTGAAGTGCTTTCACTTCTGTTTCATCATTTAATCCTTCAGGCGAAGTCTTCAACAATAATATCGCTGCCTTAATAGCACGTAATGCTTCTAATTTAGAAGCTTCTCTCGCTAACATAGCAGATTTAATATCCGCATTTATTTTTTCTTCTAATGCCATTTTTAAAAAAATTTAGATTCCAATTTTCATCAGAACAAGGTTTGAAAGTTTAAAGTTAAGCAAAATTTGACGATTTCAATTTGCGAATTTATGGACAAAAAAAATCCCGCAATTTGCGGGATCTTAAATTCATCTATAAATTTATTTAATCTACATTATCATGTAGAAAAGAGTTGTTTGGTTTAATTTCCACTTTTTTATCATCACCTTCAGACAAAGTATAACGAGACACTTGGGATTCTGAAGAATGAGGAGTAGCATCTAAATTAATGTTCCTTCTTTTGTATGCAGGTTCGTTCTCTAGCTCAGATAAACCATTCGGAGATTTTAATTTAAAACTCAGCTCTTTCAATTTAGCAACTCTATCTTGTGCTTTTTTCAATTGTTCATCATCCTGAACTTTTGCAACAATTGTATTTTCTTCTTTTCTTTCAATAACAGGTTCAACTTTAGCTACCGGCTCATCAAAAGAATTTACAAAAACATTTTCGTTAACAGGAGTCGCATTGTTAATGATATTATTATTAATCTCAAACTCGAAAGTAACCTGGTTCTTTTCTTCTTCAACTTCAAAGATCGGCTCAATAGTTTCTAACTCTTCACGAAGAAACATGAAAGGCTCTTCTTGAATTTCTTCTTTCGTTTCTTCAACAACTTCATTTACAATCGGAGCAACCTCAAATTCAGCGATCACTTCATTTTCAATAGTATCGACTACCACCTCTTCATTTACTATTGGAGTAAGTTCTTCTTTCACTTCTTCCTTGAAAAAAGAAATCATTTCAATAGGCTTCAAAGTAATTTCTTCTATAATAGGAGCAATTTCAACAACTGGAGCTACTTCAATTTTGGGCTCATCCATCAATGAAAATATTTTTTTTGCAGGAGCCTTCTCCGTTTGAATTCCAACATCCGCTTTTGAATTAAATCCTGTAGCGATAATTGTAACGCTTACTTTATCTCCTAATGAAGGATCAACACCATATCCTTTAATTACCTCAGCAGTCATGCCGGCAGCATCTTGAATATAATCAGTAATCTCTCCAAACTCATCCATTGTAATCTCATCTTCACCACATGTAACATTTACTAGGACAAAACGAGCACCTTTTATATTACTATCATTTAATAATGGAGAAGACATTGCCTGCTCAACTGCACGCAAGGAACGTTGTTCACCGCTTGCCTGAGCAGAACCCATAATTGCAACACCACTATCTTTCATTACAGTTTTCACATCATTGATATCGGTGTTAATCTGTAAAGTTGTTGTGATGATATCTGCGATACCTTTTGCAGCAGTCGCTAAAATATCATCAGCGTGCCCGAATGCTTCCGTTACTTTTAAATTACCATAAATCTCACGTAATTTGTCGTTGCTGATCACAAGTAAAGTATCAACATTTGCTTTTAAAGCTTCTAAACCATCGTCTGCTTGCGCTTTACGTTTTTTACCTTCAAATCCGAAAGGGATAGTAACAATACCAACAGTTAATATTCCCATTTCTTTTGCGGCTTTCGCAATGATAGGAGCTGCTCCGGTACCTGTACCACCACCTAAACCTGCAGTAATAAATACCATCTCCGTATTATTTGCCAAAAGAGTTCTCACCTCTTCGATATTCTCGATTGCTGCATTTTTACCTACTTCCGGTAAAGATCCTGCACCACGGCCTTTCGTTAAACTAGCACCTAAAACTATTTTCAAAGGAACAGGACTCATATCCAATGCCTGTTGATCAGTATTACATACAATAAAATCAACACCTTTGATGCCTTGTTTATACATGTGGTTCACAGCGTTACTGCCGCCACCACCAACTCCAATAACTTTAATAATTGAGGAGTTGTCTAGGGGTAAATCAAATTTCATCATTTTGTTTTTTTTTTAAACGTTTGATATTATTGGCTTTTAACCAATGTTAATTTTAATATGTCCTAAATTTGGGACTTTTTTCAATGTAGATTTTATACATGGTACGTTAGTTACTAACTATGAAGTGTTAATTTCTACAACATTTTTCCCTTAATTCTAATTTTAAATTGTATTTTTTTCAAATTAAGATGACCAATAAAAAATTTATTTCTGAGTAGCATCCTCATCAAAAAAACTTTTCAACTTATCAAAGAAGCCGGTAGTTCGTTCTTCTGAATGTCCTTTAATCTTGCTTTTGTCATCAGTGGTTGAAACCATTTTTTTGTTTTGTTTGTCCATCGTTTGCAAACCTTTCATCACAAGACCAACTGAAGTTGCAAATAGCGGACTGGTCACCTCTTCACTTCCTTTTGCTAAATGTTCGTTAGGATATCCAACACGAGTATCCATTCCTGTGATGTACTCGATCAATTGTGAAACGTGCTTTAATTGCGCTCCACCGCCTGTAACGACGATCCCGGCAATTAATTTTTTCTCGTAACCAGAATGTTTTATTTCATAATATACATGTTCAACAATTTCTTCCATACGTGCCTGTATGATAGCTGAAAGATTACGTACCGAAATTTCCTTGTGAGCACGACCTCTCAGGCCAGGTATTGAAACTATTTCATTTTCCTGATTTTCACTTGCAAGGGCAGAACCGAATTTAATTTTCAAGAGTTCAGCCTGGCTTTTAATAATTGTACAACCTTCCTTCACATCTTCAGTAATTACATTACCACCAAAAGGGATAACAGCAGTATGACGAATGATCCCATCTTGAAAAATTGCCACATCTGTTGTTCCACCACCAATATCAACCAATACGACACCGGCTTCCTTTTCTTCATTACTTAAAACGGCATCTGCAGAAGCAAGTGGTTCTAATGTTAATTCAGAAACTTCTAATCCAGCTTTCTGAACACATTTGTAAATATTGCGGGCTGCAGCAATTTGTCCGGTTATGATATGAAAATTCGCTTCCAAACGAATTCCGGACATACCGATAGGATTTTTTATTCCTGATTCATTATCGATAATATACTCCTGAGGCAATACATGGATGATCTCTTCCCCCGGTGCCATCATCAATTTATACATATCATCAATCAGGGAATCAATATCGTTCTGTGAAATTTCCTGTTCAATACTAGCGCGTGTTTTAATGCCACGATGCTGCATACTTCTGATATGCTGACCAGCTATTCCGACATTGACAACTTTAATATCAACACCTGATTTAGCTTCTGCTTCTGCAACAGCTGTTTGAATAGATTGAACAGTTTGGTCAATATTTTGAACAACACCTCTTGCAACGCCAAACGATTCGGATTTTCCCATTCCGAGAATTTCAATTTTTCCGAATTCATTTCTGCGACCAACAATAACAACAATTTTTGTTGTTCCGATATCTAAACCTACTACAATTTCTGATGGCTCCATGTTATAATAATTATAATTTATTTTTTAGTACAAACGATTTGATTTTTAAATTTCAGATTAATGGTAGAATATTTTTCCCACCAACCAGTTGTATTGAGGCCTTGCTGGTAGAATATCAAAAGCTTTCTAAATTTTCCATCCATTGAAGTGGTGTCACCAAAAATTATTTTCTGATCACCTACTATCGGAACAATCTCCATATCTCTATCATCATTAATATAGATCTGCTGAATTTGCGAACTCCAAAATTTATCTGCGTTAATGTAATTTGCCATCGCATACACTTCATCCAGCATACTCGTTGCATTCAGGAGACTATCTTTTCCAATATCGGCGATTGATAGTTTGTATCGTTTACTAAACGGCTCAGAAATAACGCCATTAACGATTAAAACTTTAGCGGTAAACTTATCCGATAATGGCATAAAAGTTCCTTCACTGTCAATATAATAACTATCGCCATCCAGATTTATCACACGAACTACGGGCTTTCTCTGCTTCACTTCTACTTTTACTTCTCCGTTGATCGACATATAAACTTCTGCATTTGCAATATCAGCATGACTGTTCAATGCTTTTTCAATTTCAGCAACATTCACCGTCACTTTTGGTTGACCAACAATTGAATCGCCTCTGTCTTTAATTAATTGAATCACGTCCAGTTTATCAAGAAAATAAAGATTATCCTCTTGAATTACTTTAACATCGAGCGTATTACAAAGCTGCGAATCTTGTTGTTTGTTCACAAAACCCATCGTTATTATTAAACCAATAATTAAACCGGTCCATAAGGCAATAAATAATATCCTTTTTATTTTTTTCATTTAAAATATTTCACAACAATTTACTCTATTCAAACAGACAACTTTTTTCTTATGGGCTCAACCAACGTATCAATATCTCCTGCTCCCATTGTCACCAATACTTCAATATTCCTATTATTAATTTCCTCCAGCAACTCATTTTTCTGACAAATACATTTATTTGATGACTTCATTTTATCCAAAAGCATTTGAGAGGAAACTCCGGGAATAGGCAATTCGCGGGCAGGATAAATTTCCATTAAAATACATTCGTCTAACAGATCTAGACTTCTTGCAAAATCATCGGCAAAATCACGTGTCCGAGAATATAAATGCGGTTGAAATATTCCAGTAATTTTTTTTCCGGGATACATTTCTTTTATAGAGCTGATGGCCGCCTTTAATTCTTCCGGGTGATGTGCATAATCATCAATAAAAACTATTTTATCCGTTTTAATATGATAATCGAACCGTCTTTTCACACCTTTAAAAGAAGCCAAAGCTTCCCGAATAACAACTTCCGGGACATTTAATTGGCACGCAACTGCAACTGCCGCAACAGAGTTTTCGACATTATGCAAACCCGGTAAACCCAATACGATATTCTCAAAAATATTGGCCGGTGTAACAATTTCATATTGATAAAAGCCGTTCTCTATTTTTATATTTTGCGCAAAATAATCGGCAGAGTCATCATTTACTGAATACGAAATTGGCGTGCCCGATGCATGTATTTTAGAAACAATACTTTTTTTCAAAATCAGTTTGGAGCTTACCTGTTGTGCAAAAAGCGAGAAGGATTCTTCTACATGGCCTTTATCTCCGTATACATCCAAATGATCTGCATCAACAGAAGTGACCACTGCAATTTCGGGGTGAAGCGTTAGAAAAGAACGATCGTATTCATCAGCTTCCACAACTATAAAAGGCCTTACCCCGTCCCTCTCCATGGGAGATGGGGATTGCTCCGCTTTTAAACTTGTGCTTAATAATAAATTCGTATTGTAATTTTGGGTGATCCCACCTAAAAAAGCTGACGGATCTAATCCTGCACATTTTAAAATATGTGCAATTAATGAAGATGTTGTTGTTTTACCATGCGTTCCGGCCACAGCGATTGTATGTGCAGTTTCTGTAATCATTCCTAAAACTTCAGCACGCTTTTTAATGTTAAACCCATTTAAATTAAAAAAAACATACTCGCTATGGTCTTTTGGAACAGCAGGTGTATAAACGATCAAAATATTATCAGTATCATAAGGAAGCGTTTTGAAGTAAGCGGGAATGTTTCTTATATGATCTTCGAAATGAATATCAATTCCTTCGGAAATTAATTCATCCGTAAGTCTGGTTTGTGTTTTATCATATCCGGCAACTCTTTTTCCCATCGCATTGAAGTAACGAGCAAGAGCACTCATGCCGATACCACCAATTCCTAAAAAATAAACGCTATGAATTTTATTAAACTCCATTATAATATTTTCCTAATTTTCCCTTGTAAGAAGGTGAATTATTATTTTTCTTTTTTATTGATCAAACTCAATACTTCATTTGCTATGACAATTGCTGAATTCTGAAAAGCTAATTTTCCGATATTCTCAGAAAGCTTATCACATTGCTCAACACTATTAATCAATTCCATTGTTTTATCGCACAACTTTTCACGTGACTCCATATCTTTTATAATAACAGCAGCATTATAAGTTACCAATGCCATTGCGTTTTTTGTTTGATGATCTTCCGCAACATTTGGTGACGGAATCAAAATGCAAGGCTTTTTCACTAAACATAATTCTGAAACGGAGCTAGCACCTGCTCTTGAAATAACAAGGTCAGCAACAGCGTAGGCATAATCCATTTTTTGAATAAAATCATAGGCCTTTATACCTTTCTCATTGTATTTTGCTACAGCAAGTTTCGCAGTTTCATAAAAACCTTTTCCAGTTTGCCAGATCAATTGAATATTATTTTTTTCAAAAACATCCAAACATTTTATTATACTTTCATTGATTGTTCTGGCACCCAGACTTCCACCAATTACAAGTATTGTTTTTTTTGAGCTATTTAGTCCAAAATGTTCCGACCCCCTTTCCTTTTTGCCATCCAAACTTAAAATATCTTGTCGCACCGGATTACCTGTCAATAAGATCTTATTTTTCGGAAAATATTTTTCCATCCCTGAATAGGCCACACAGATCCTGTCCACTTTTTTAGAAAGTATCTTATTCGTAATCCCAGGATAGGAATTTTGTTCCTGCACCAGTGTTGGTATGCCTTTATTTGAAGCAACTTGTAACATCGGCCCACTTGCAAACCCCCCAGTACCAATAACAGCATCCGGTTGAAACGATCGTAATATTTTTTTTGCCTTCATCAAGCTGCTGATAACTTTAAAAGGGAATGCCAAATTTGACAATGATAGTTTTCTTTGAAAACCAGATATCCACAAGCCTTCAATTTTATAACCTGCAGCCGGAACTTTTTCCATTTCCATTTTCCCTTCGGCACCAACAAATAAAAATTCGGTATCAGGACGCAGACTTTTTATTGCATTTGCAATTGCAATTGCAGGGAAAATATGCCCACCAGTGCCACCTCCACTAACAATTATTCTAAGCGGTTTCAAGTGTACCTCCTTCCTGAGAAACTTCCGTTTCTCTACTTACACTTAAAATAATTCCTAGAGATATACTTGTAAACCAAATGGATGTCCCTCCCATACTGATCAATGGTAATGGTTGTCCGGTAACCGGAAATAAATTCACCGCCACGGCCATATTAATCATCGCTTGAAAAACCAAAGAGAACGTTAATCCGATAGCAAGCAAACTTCCGAAAGTTCGTTCACTCTTATTTGCAATTCTTACCCCTCTAAAAAGTAAGACAACATATAAGAAAACAATAAAAATTGCTGTAATCAACCCCCATTCTTCAATAAGAATTGCAAAAATAAAATCGGAGGAAGCTTGAGGCAAAAAATTTCGCGACACACTATTCCCTGGCCCCTGAGGAACTCGACCTCTTGCTATTGCAATTTTAGCCTGCTCAGCTTGAAAATTACTTTGGCTATCGCCTTTATTATAATTTTCTATACGTGCTTTCCAGGTTTGTCCGCGAGGTATTGCATTTGGAAAATTCCAGATGATCGTAATGAGCAAAGCAACGAGAAAAATTTGCTGGAAATATCAATGCACAAATTATAGCAACCGGAATGATAATTGGTAAAAACCCTTGTTTAAAATCTTTTATCACATCTTGTTTAATCGACAAAACGCGAGCAACATAAGCTATCAATGCAAGTTTGGCAAAATCAGATGTCTGAAATGTTAAGGATGTTCCCGGAATAGCTAACCATCTTGATGCCTCTCCTGCGCTTACACCTTTCAATAAAGTATAAAGCAATAATGGGGCTGCCACAATAACAGCAATCTGAGATATTCTAGAGAAATAGGAATATTTTACCTTGTGAATTAAATACATTAAAAATATTCCTGAACCAACAATAAAAATATGCTTGATCAAATACGAAGCTGTATCGCCATTTTTATAACGATATGCCAATGCCACAACAGAGCTATAGACAACTAGTATAGATATCAGTGATAGTAGTAAAACTACTGTCCAAATCACCTTATCTCCTTTTATATATTTAAATAAATTCATTCAGCATTTCACTATTTTATTCTAATCCCGAAGAGTAGAAAAATATGTGAATCAATATTATTACGTTTAAACTTTATTTACTGATCTCAAAAAAATATTTATTAAAGATTTCTCACTATTTCCTTAAATTCATTTCCCCTGTTTTTATAATTATCAAAAGCGTGAAAACTTGGACAAGCGGGCGAAAACAACACCACATCGCCAGACATTGCATAAGCAGATGAAATCTGAACAGCTTCCTTAATACTCGATGCTTTCGCGAAAAGCATTTTATGAGATGAATAATATTTCAAGATCTTATCAGAATAACTTCCTAAATAAACAATTGCAACAACTTTCTCCCTCACTTGTTGTGCAAGAATAGAATAGTCGTTATCCTTATCATTTCCACCAACGATAAGCACGACCGAAGTTTCTATGGACTCCAGTGCATTTCGGGTGGCAGTAAGACGGATAGACCTAGAATCATTAATAAAGGCAACACCATTAACCTCTTCAACGAATTCTAATTGATGATCATCTTCTGAAGACCGCACACGGTCGCGAGACAAAACTCGCTGATTAAGTTTATCGTGATAATTTCTTATTTTATTATTCTCTGTCATCTTTTATAAATTTAAAATAACACAAATCAAATAGTTTTACAATGCACGCACAGCTTCCTTGAACTGAGTTCCTCTGTCTTCATAATTTTCAAACATATCGAAACTTGCACATGCAGGAGACAACAAAACAGTATCGCCTTTTTTACCTAATTTGTATGACTGAGCAACAGCTTCTTTAGCAGATTTCGCTTCAAGAATGATTTCCACCATCCCATCAAATGCTTTAATAATTTTCTTATTGTCGGTTCCCAAACAAATAATTGCTTTTACTTTTGATTTAACTAAATCATTAAGCATAGAATAATCATTCCCTTTATCAACACCACCCAAGATAAGAATTACAGGGTTGTTCATACTTTCCAATGCATACCAGGTGGAATTAACATTGGTAGCCTTTGAGTCGTTAATAAATTCAATCCCGTGAACATTCCCAATCACCTCTAAGCGGTGATCGATGTTGTGAAAATCAGAAAGACTTTCGCGAATAGTCTCTTTTCTGATACCTACTAATTTACCGGTAACACCTGCAGCCATAGAGTTGTAGATATTGTGTTTTCCTTGTAATGCTAGTTCTTGTATTGTCATAAATAAGGGATTAGTGTTATTTGTATTTATTACTATTTGATTATTTTCATTTAAGTATGCTCCTATTTCTAGTTGTTGTTTTATCGAAAAAGGATATTGTTTTGCATTATTATTTTTAGTTCTAATCGTTCTCATTGTTAATTCATCATCGATACAATAAATAAATGCATCTAATTCTGTTTGATTTTGTATTATTCTGAATTTTGAATCTGCATAATTTTCAAGCTTGTAATCGTATCTATCCAGATGATCCGGAGTAATATTTAACAGAATTGCGATGTCTGCTTTAAATTCAAACATACCATCCAACTGAAAGCTGCTCAACTCCAGCACGTAATACTCAAAATCATTTTCCGCTACCTGCATTGCAAAACTTTTTCCAACGTTACCTCCTAATCCAACATTCAAACCTGCTTTCTGCAACATGTGATAAATAAGCAGTGTTGTTGTTGTTTTTCCGTTGCTTCCGGTGATACATATCTTCTTTGCATTTGTATACCTACCGGCAAATTCAATTTCTGATATTACAGGTATTCCTTTTTCATGCAAAACCATAACAAGACTTGAGTTATCTGGTATGCCTGGACTTTTCACAACCTCATCCGCATTTAATATCAACTCTTCAGAATGTTTTTCTTCTTCCCAGTCGATTCCATATTTTGAAAGAACTTCTTTGTATTTTTCTTTTATTTTTCCTCTATCAGAGAGAAAAACTTTATAACCTTTTTTTTGTGCAAGCACCGCAGTACCGACACCACTCTCTCCTCCACCAAGTATTACAAGGCGTTTCATCTATCTTAATTTCAATGTTACAATTGTCAGTATCGCCAACATAATTCCGATGATCCAGAAACGAGAAACAATTTTTGATTCATGAAATCCTTTTTTCTGGTAATGATGATGCAAAGGCGACATGAGAAAAATTCTTCGCCCTTCGCCATATTTCTTTTTCGTGTATTTGAAGTAAGCTACCTGAAGCATCACTGAAACATTTTCAATCACAAAAACTCCACAGAGCATAGGAATCAGTAATTCTTTTCTCGCCACAATGGCGAATACTGCAATGATTCCACCTAGTGTAAGACTGCCTGTATCACCCATGAACACTTGTGCTGGATAAGCATTATACCAAAGAAAACCAACGCAAGCTCCCACAAATGCAGAAATAAAAATCACCATTTCGCCAAAATTTGGGATGTACATGATGTTGAGGTAATCAGCAAAAATCATATTACCCGACACATAAGCGAATATGGCAAGTGTGGAACCAATGATGCCGGATATGCCGGTTGCTAGCCCATCTATCCCATCTGTAATATTTGCGCCATTTGATACTGCTGTTATAATAATTATTACTGCCAGAATGTAAATTATCCAGGTATATTTTCGCATCCCTTCACCAAAAATTGCCATCAAAGAAGAATAATTGATTTCGTTATCCTTTACGAATGGGATAGTCGTATTTGGCAATTTCCTGTCAAGCATATAATGAACTTTTCCGTCAGTTTCTACTATTTTGGTAACTTTAGAAGAATCCACTTTCTGTACCAAGGCCAACGGAATTTCAACCTTTGTTTTTATATCCGGATGAAAATAAACCGTTATTCCTACAAACAAGCCTAATCCAACTTGGCCCAACACTTTAAATTTTCCGGCAAGACCTTTTTTATCTTTTTTAAAGACTTTTATATAATCATCCAAGAAGCCAATTAAACCAAGCCAAATGGTAGAAATAATCATGAGAATGATATAAATATTATCTAAGCGTGCGAATAGAATTGTAGGAACAAGGATTGCCGCAATAATTATCAATCCTCCCATTGTTGGAGTTCCAGCCTTTTGTTTTTCTCCAGCAAGCCCTAGATCGCGAATGGTCTCCCCAACTTGTTTTCTTTGCAAAAGATTAATGATCCTTTTACCTAATACAAGCGAAATAATAAGGGAAACAAGAATAGCCATTGCTGCCCGAAAAGAGATATATTGAAATACCCCGGCTCCCGGAAAATTAAAATGCTTGTTTAAAAAATCGAATAAGTAGTAGAACATTATTTAATATTTTATAATTGTTTTCTTATTTTTATTTCTCTTATTACTTGTATTACAAATCCTATTTTTCAAATAGTTTCAAATTTTCCTGAAGCACCTGCATATCATCAAAATCATGCTTCACTCCTTTTATTTCTTGATATTTCTCATGTCCTTTTCCAGCAACAAGAATTATATCTCCTGGTTTAGCATATGAACAAGCTGTTTTAATTGCTTCACTTCTTTCTGTAATTGAAATTGTTTTTTTATTATTAACTGCATCAACACCTTTTTGCATTTGTTTTATGATCGCATCTGGTTCTTCAGATCTTGGATTATCTGAAGTAAGTATAACTTTGTTGCTCAAGTCACAGGCAATCTTTGCCATCATTGGTCGTTTTGCAACATCCCTGTCACCGCCGCAACCAACAACCGTTATCACTTGTTCATTTCCAGTTCTGATATCTGCAATTGTTTTTAAAACATTTATCAATGCATCGGGAGTATGAGCATAATCAACAATTCCAATTACACCTTCATCTGTGCGTATTTGCTGAAAACGCCCTTCCACTGAAGTAAGCGAACTTAAAGTGGTAAGTACATTTGTTTTATCTTCCTTCAATAAAATTGCAGTCGCATAAACAGCCAATAAATTATATGCATTAAAACTTCCAATAAGCTTGCTCCACACTTCCTGATTATCAATATTTAAAAGCAAACCAGTAAATTGATTTTCCACAATCTTGCATTTAAAATCTGCCATCATCCGAAGTGAATATGTTTTTTTTGTTGCCTTTGTATTCTGCAACATCAATAGTCCATTCGCGTCATCCTTATTTGTAAGGGCAAAAGCATCATTTCCTAATACGTCAAAAAAGGCTTTTTTCGCTTTGATATATTCATCAAATGTTTTATGATAATCTAAATGATCGTGTGTGATATTTGTAAAAACTCCACCAGTAAAATAAATTCCTGCAATTCGATTTTGAACAACCGAATGTGAACTAACTTCCATAAAACAATGCGTACATCCTTTATCGATCATCTGACGAAGCAATGCATTCAATTGTATCGCATCAGGAGTTGTATGTGTTGATAATAAAATATCGTTGTTAATTTGATTCTTAACAGTTGATAATAAACCTACTTTATAACCCAACTTTTTGAATAAATTAAAAAGAAGTGTAACAGTAGTTGTCTTTCCATTTGTTCCAGTAACACCGATCAATTTTATTTTTTCAGAAGGATTGTCATAAAAATTTGAAGCAACAATTCCAAGAGCGGCAGAAGTATCTTTCACCTTTATATAGGTGATCTTATCATTAAAATCAGTTGGAAATTCTTCACACAGTATAGCAATTGCTCCTTTCAGGATCACATCACTGATAAAAGCGTGCCCATCATTTTGAGTGCCTTTTATTGCAACAAACAAACTATCTTTTTCGATTTTTCGCGAATCAAATGTCAAGGCTGTAATAGCAACATTGGTAGACCCAAGTACTTCAATTATTCCGGCTTTGTATAGTATGTCTTTTAATAACTTCATTCCTTCATTTTTATCCCAATCGGGAAAACGCTGATTTATTTTCTTTATAAATTCTTTACGCTATAATAATTGCAATACGATCTGTGTTCCCTTAATAAAAGCTGTTCCGGCAGTGATCGACTGTGTTGCAACTGCACCGCTGCCAATTAATTTCACTCTCATCCCTCTATTTTCCAAAAGATATAATACATCCCGTGCTGTCATCCCAACTAAATTTGGAACAATACCTCGTTTTAAAGTTTCTTCAATATTTTTCGACAAAAGAGAAACAGAAACAGAATCATTTGAAGTAGCAGAGATCCATTCTGACTTATCATCATCCGATTGATTTTTGACTTTCAACACGGAAAGTACATCTTGAATTTCAGGTTGATTACCAGACCGAACTTTGGGAGCAGCTAAGGCATACTTTGGT
>JAPLDC010000486.1 GCA_026391935.1 Bacteroidota bacterium
TCGTTATCTGTGTAATGATTTACTAAATGCTTATTAATTACTTTGTAAGTTGGCTTAAGTTGGAACAGCCGAATAAACAGATCCCTATCTACGTTTGATATACAAGCTTCATCAAAACAGCCCGCTTTTAATAGTGAGGTAAGTTTTATAAATGTATTCGAATTTCCAATCCCCGGATTTCCTTTTAGAAAAGAATCAATATTTAGTGTTTTAGGTAAAGATTGAACACTATTCGATTTGCCATTAATTCTACTCAATTCGGAAATCAATACATCATAAGAATTATTGTTTTCTTGTTGAAGTGTAATTAGGTAATCAGGAAGCCATTCGTCATCATCATCAAGAAGTGCAACGTACATTTCTTTATTGATTCCAATTTCATTTATAATTTCAACAATGCCGGTATTTAAGGCGCCTGTATTATTTTGAGTTCTGTTATTTTTAATAATTGTAAATCCAAATTCAGAAACGAGTTCCTGTTCAATTAAATAATTTTCATTGTTAGAATTTGAAATGATAAAAACATAATCAGCCTGTCTATTTTGGTTTTTGACCGACCGCAAAGCACGAGGAAGCAACTCTAAGCGATTGCATGTGACTATAATTGTTGTTATCTTCATTAAATCTTCAATGCAAATTTTAATTCGTCAAGTGAATTTGGTTTAACAAAAATTCTATCATAAGACGGTAATGCTAATTTTTCATTTTCTTTTTTAGAAATTAGACAAGCTGATTGGTACCCGACTTTTTTTACAAGTTCAGACATTCGTAAATTAAATTTACCAGAAGGAAAACAATAGGCCTTAACATTTTTTCCGATCGTTTTTTCGAGCCACGATTTAGATTGCTGTAATTCAGCCAATACTTTCTCTTCATTCATATACTCTGCTGTCAAAAGCGAATGTGTCATTCCGTGTGAACCAATTTCAAAGCCATTATCAGAAAGCTGTTTTAGTTGTTTATCACTCATATAACTTACTCTATTATTTACGGGTAACTGCCCAAATAATTCATTTAGTAAGTTCATTTGCATTTTTGGTTCTGCTGAATAAAATAATTGTTTGGTTTTACCTTTGATGAAATCAAATTTCTTCTCCTCGTTTAAAATCATTTCATCAACACATTGATAATAAATGTCAAGAGGCAAAACACTGTTATTTTTACAAGGCTCTACAACTGGAAAAAATGTTGCAGTAGAATTATACTTTTTAAGCATAGGCATTGCATACTCAAAATTGTCTGCATAACCATCATCAAATGTTAATGCAACAATTTTTTCATTTTCACTTTGCTCTTCTAATTCTGAAATTGATACAAATTCATAACCTTCTTTTTTAAGTAAAGAGAGAACAATCTCTAAATATTCCAAAGAGATTAATGTTCCAAATACCGAATAAGCATTAGGTTGATTTATGAGTTTTTGAGGTAAAACTCTATGAAACATTAAGACTTTAGCCATGATCGAGATGTTCTAAAATTTCCTCAATTGAATCTACGGGAATTAGTAATCCACTTTGTCTATGGTCTAGATTTTTACCAGCAAGTTCTTTCGCCCATCCATCAAAAAGAGTAACACACAAAACTTTTTTCTCAAGTTGCCAGGCTAAGGCTATTTCAGAAAGCGTTCCTGCACCGCCACCAGCAGCTATAATTATGTCTGCAGTTCTAACGATAATAATGTTTCTCCCAATACCTTCTCCGGTGGGGATTGCAGTGTCAATATATTGGTTGGCACTACTTGATATTTCACCTGGAAGAATCCCAATAGTTTGTCCCATGAAAGTGTTGGGAGATAGTTTCACTCCTTTACATACTGCCTCCATAAAACCTCCAAGCCCACCACAAACTATAGTGCGATTCTTGGTAGCGATTTTGTTACCAAGTTGTACGCCAAAATCATATAGCTCAACACTACACATTTTGCTATTAGGACCAATAATCCCAATTTTCTTCGTTGATATATTTACCGGATTCAAGAGTACCTTTTTATGAATTAATAAATAGTTTGTTTTGAAAAATTTCAATTAAATTTCTCTATCAATAATAAAACAAAATATTGACAGATATATCACATTACAATATATTTTTATAAACAAACCACCGATAAACAGCTGTTACTACTATAAACGTAGTATTAACTTCAACATTTATTTATGCAAAATGACTGTTATAGTTTTGCTTGGGATTTCTCGGGAATTCTTGAGAATTATCGGGGATAAAATAAATTGCCTAAGCAATTTTATTGTTTTTTGAGTGAATCTTTATCAATTAAAATAAGCAAATCAGCTAATTCTGTAGTTACATTCTTCGCAAATTCAGAAAGCGTTATGTGGCCTATATAATGCTCAATGCTCCCTAAATTATCGGTTTTGTATTTTTTCAGGAGAGATTCTGCTCCTATTGGAGCGAGGTAAAGAAATTTCACTTTCAGATTTTTATCAATTTTTATTTTTGATCTAATATCTTTAAGTCTTTCGTGAATACCCTTACTATCAATTAAATACTTGTCTAAATTCAAATTCTCATTTATACCCAAAAGGTTTGGAGCTTTCATTTCAATATGAATCAAACCATAAACGAATTTTTTCCAAAACTTGCTATTATTTATTGATTTATCAATGTAATAATTTATCATAGATTCCCATCCACTAATAGAATTATCTAAATAGGATTTAAATTGAGATTCATGTATAGATTTAACATCAGTCTTGAATTCTACAAGATAAACTGTATTTGATTTTTTTGAATACAACAAATAATCAGCATACTCAGAATGCTTATCTAGTTCAATACTAACTATATCTCTTTTCAGAGGAAATTCGGGATAGAGCATTATTAAGTCCTTTTCAATCGGATTAAATTTGTCCTTTATTGAATCCGCGATGTAAGGCAACATGAATGCATCTAATCTTCTTTCAAGTTGATAGGTAGGGAAATTTTTGTAGATGGTTAAGTAATCAAAAACACTATTCTTTATCATGTTAAATGCTTTTTAGTTTCTTTAATATTTCAACCATGGCTAATGTATCTAACTTACAATATGCCAAGAGATCTTTTCTAGTTTGATCAATATCTCCTTGAAATTCCCCTGTTAACATTGCAGCAAATGTATTACTGGCTGTTCCACCTTCTTTAATATTTAAATCATTGTAATACAAATCTGGCACTAATGCAGGTAATACTTTTTTAATGGAATAAGAGCCTTGCATTGTAGGTGTGTAATACCACCTCTGCTGAAACGGAATCATCAAATCCTTTAAACGTTCAATTATTTTATTAATGCCAAAACTATATTGAGGAAATGCTAAGGCTAAATCTGCTAATTTACCTCGCTCAAAGCCAATATTGTAAACTAAAACATCCCCTTTGTCACCGCAATCCGAAATTAGTTTTTCTATAAAAGCTATTCTCGGGTCTTGAACATTATTTTCAGCTAAAAATTCTTTATGATTCAATTCTCCATTAGCTGTTAGAATATGTAAAGAGTATTGAAACACTAATTGCTGATAAGGTCTACTTTTATCAAACAAAGGAACTGCTGTTGCAAATGTTTCAAAGTCCATAAAATAAATCGGGTATTGCAAGCCTTGAACAAACTCTCTTATTTTCAAATAATCAATAAAAGACTCATTATTCAATTCACTTTTCACTTGCATCCATTGATTCTCGTTCAATGGAAAGTCATAAGGGATATCCATGAAGTTGATTATATTTCTATTATATAATTCAAACTTCTTTGTTTCATTTAAGCGCGAAATATTAAAAACGGAATATTTTGGTATATTTTTCCAGCAATGCCCGGCAAAATCACAAGCATAAGGCTCGTTGCAATGTGGTCCAATATCAATATCCGGAATTTCATCTTGGACTAATATTTTTTTTAAAGCAGTCACTTTGTTTGGAATCCTTGGTAGTAATTCTAAAACTTTTTCCTTAACTGATTCTATGGCAAAAAGTTGTTTTACATCAATAGGACCATTTTTTTCGTATTCATTATTAATATATACAATTGAAATATCTTTTAAATCTATTCCTGAATTTGTGATGGCGTAGTATTGTATGGTTGCGTCTAACTGATACGTTTCTGTAACTCCTGTTGAACTTTTTACTTCATATGCCTTCCAGCCATTGTCATCATTAACTAAAATATCCAATGCAGCAAGCACTCCGTTAAACTGAAAAGCGGCTTCGTAAATTATTTTTGTTCCTTTTTTAATTTCTTCTTGTGTACGAATTACCGCTTTTTGAAAATCGTAAAAACTTTCAGGTGTGCAATCAACGCCACCTGGAAACAAAAGAGTAGCAAGTTCACCCACTTTAGTTCCTTGGGAAAAAATTGCTTGTTGCACTGCAGTAATTTCTTCTTTAAGTTCTTTATGATGTTTGTTTAGGTACAATGCCTTTTGGCACTGCATTCCTTTAATAAATGTAGACTTTGATAGAACATGTCTTTCCATATACTAATATACAATAAATGTTGTAATTAAGTTATTTGACATTGTTCTAAAATTGAAACATGTTTTCATATAAATTATAAGGCTCTTAGTAAACAAATCCAATTTTACAATAGAGAAAACCTTATATCACTTGTAATCAACTTTGTATTTTATGAACAGAAAAAAGCGAAATGTTTTCCGATATTTTTAGTACATTCGGTGTGGAAAATAGTCCGAAGTTCATTTTTTTGATGCCGTCACAATAGCACACAATTGAAAGTTATGAACAGGATTTTTTTTGAGGTTATTAACAAAACAGCGCATAATTCTGCATACTATTTTTGTGTTGGTCTTTGGGACAAACGACCTGTCCCAAACGCTTGAAAGTATTGATTTTATTGACGCTTTAAAAATTGTATCGGGAAGTAACCGGCTCAAAACAGTTTGAAACAAAAAATATTTTTCTAGATCGAGCCCGATTTATCTGATTTTCATGGATGTATCTATTGCAACTTTTTACTTGAAACTTGCCGTGTTATTCATGCTGAATGGATTAGGAGTAACGAACCTTAAAGCGATTTCCAAACCACCTTTATAGGAGGTCACAGATTTTAAACCTGATGTATTTACATCATAGCTGATACCTATTGCATAATTTGAATACTCATACATCAGCGATGCAATAAGTGCATCCTTCATTCTAAAATCCATTCCGATTGAGATAGCTGAGCTCTTTTTTATACCTGTATATTTCGATCCTTCCTGAAGCACATATTTAAAAACACTACCAAGAATTAATTCCTGCTGCTCACCTTGCCTTTGATACAAAAATTCAGGGGCTATTAGCAAATTAGTATTCTTTATCCCGAATTCAAAATTACCGTGCCCAATAAATTTGGAGTTTAACTTTTCAACATTTTGTCCATAAAAGGAATATTTTGGAAGTCCAAAGTGAAATGCTGAAACTCCGAAAGTAGCATGAACACCATTGTTTGCAGAAATGTATTGCTGCTCCTTTCCATAAGTCCAAGCTAACCCTGCCCCAAAATCAGGATAGGTATAGGATGTACCTCCCTGACTTTCTCCTGTTGGAGCTGCCG
The DNA here is from genome assembly GCA_026391935.1 of Bacteroidota bacterium. Taxonomy (GTDB): domain Bacteria; phylum Bacteroidota; class Bacteroidia; order 2-12-FULL-35-15; family 2-12-FULL-35-15; genus 2-12-FULL-35-15. The sequence goes on from JAPLDC010000486.1 coordinate 5,537, forward strand.
CATCATATATTGTTCCGTTGTATTGAGTTTCCCATTGAAGTGCAGAATAATTTACAGTACGTTGCCCGAATCCACCCATTATGCCAAGTCCTAATTTACTTTTGTCAGACACTTTCACTACTCCTGAAATATTAATGGAGCCAAGACTGTTTCCCATTTTTGAATCACCTGCATTATCAGAAAATAACTGAAGACCAACACCAATATAATTAGATTTCTTTTTTTTCATAGCAGTATTAAAATCTGCCGCGAATGCAAATGTTTTATAAGGTGAAACAAAGCTTCTCCATTGATCCTTATAATTAAGGACAATCCTGATGTCTTTGTTTAATGCGGTCATTGCCGGATTTAGTTGTAAAGGGGTTTCGCGAAACTGAGAAAAGTGAACATCCTGTCCGACCAGTATAGTATTTATTGCGAAACACAGAAGGAAGCTGAAGCCGACTTTTAAATTTTTAAATGTTTTCATCTTTGCTGTTTTAGAATTTTGTTTCGTATTATTTTAATAAGCTTACATTACCTGATTTTGTAATAACTTCATTCGAATTTGTTAAGGTGATTGTCAGGTAATAAACAAAAACTGCATTGTCTAATTGTTTTCCCTGATAGCTTCCATCCCAGTATTTTTCAGGATCAGTTATCTCTATGATCTTTTCTCCCCATCTGTCATACACAACCAATTGCATTTCTTTTACACACAATGGATTTATTTTTACCCTAAAAAAATCATTGGATCCATCACCATTTGGAGAAAATGCATTCGGCACAAATAATTCGCCACACTCAAAATCTACACTCACTCTAACACAAGCAGTGTCTGTACACCCTAAGGTGTCTGTTACCGTCACACAATAATCCGTTGTTACTATTGGCGTAACTGTTATATTGCTTGTTGTTTCACCGGTACTCCATAAATATGTTCCTCCTCCTGTTGCATTCAGTGTTGCTGAAGTGGTTGCTGTTATAGAAATATCTGTTCCTGCTGATGCTGTAGGGCCCGGATTCACATTTACTATCACAGTCGAACTGGAGGTACATCCATTTGTTGGGTCAGTTACAGTTACTGTATATGTTCCTGCTGTATTAACTATCGGAGCAGCTGTTGTTCCCCCGCTTGATATCCCCGGACCAACCCAGTTAAAGCTGACTCCCGCTGTAGACGATGTTGCATTTATCGATGCAATACCTGTTGCGCAGTTGATCTGGGATGATGCACCTGCCGATACGTTTGGAATATTTATGTTTGCCGTGACAACAATATTATTAGTTGACGTACATCCGTTTGCAGGATCGGTAACTGTTACGGTGTAAGTGCCGGCTGCATTAACAGTTGGAGTGCCAGTTGTTCCTCCCGAAACAATTCCTGCACCTACCCAGTTATAAGTGGCACCTGCAGTTGTTGAACTTGCTGAAACAGTACCTGATGTTGTTATACAACCTAATGTAAATCCTGTTCCCATTATCAAATTTGGTGCAGTAGTATTTGAGGTAACAGTGATATTGGCTAAAGAGGTACATCCATTTGCAGGATCAGTAACTGTTACAGTGTATGTACCTGCTGTGTTTACGGTAGGTGATGCTGTTGTTCCTCCAGAAATAATTCCGGATCCAGCCCAGCTGTAAGTTGCTCCTGCAGTTGTTGAATTTGCGGATAAGGATCCGCTTGTTGCTGAACATCCCAGAACAAGAGGAGAACCTGTTGTTACATTTGGTGTTGTTGTATTAGTGTTAACTGTGACAGTTTGTTGCGATGAACATCCTGTTCCAAGATCTGTCACTGTCAAAGTATAGGTGGATGCGCTGCTAACAGTATAATTCTGTGTTGATGGTCC
>JAPLDC010000195.1 GCA_026391935.1 Bacteroidota bacterium
AGAATAATCAGTAATTAAAAATTTGCGTTCATAACGCAACGCTTCTGATTGATTAAAATTCAACTGAGACATTTAGATATCACGTGTATTGTCCATAAAAGTTACAGAAACAGAAGAGTGAAGATCTTTTAATGCCTTTTTTGTCTGCTCCAATTGCTCCAAATCTTCAAATTCAACATAAAAAGAGGCCTCCATGGCTGAAGCACTCTCATCACTTCTTTTTAATTTTATTGCTGAACAATATTTTTTCAATTCCTTGACTATATTCGTTATATCTACTGATCCGGGAGAAGTGCTTGTTATGGTAAGATACAGATTTTGAGCTTCCATGTCTTTTTGAAAACGATTATTGAACCAGATCGCTGCCACAAAACCAAGAAAGGCGATCATTGTAAGAATTGTCAAACCTGCCCCACAGCCCAGACCTATTGAAATGGTTAAGAACAAATAGGTCAATTCCTCAGGTTCCTTGATAGCAGACCTAAAACGAACAATTGACAATGCACCTACCAAACCTAAGGATAATGCCAAGGAAGATTTAACGACCGAAATTATAAACATTGTTGTAATGGCCAGCACCAAAAAATTACGGGCGAATGCTTTGCGGTTTGACAAAGAATTACCGTATTTTACATACACTCTCCCTAGCAAAAAGGAAAGTGTTGCGCAAATAATAAAACTGAAAATAAAATTTGGAATTGCCTTAGGTGAAAAACCGGAAAGGTTATCTGCTAAAAAAGCTTTTAGTTCATTCATAAAAAACTCTGAATTATTAAAATTAGAGTCCTAAGTTAAGCATTTTTAGAATATATGATAGAATTCTATCAGCCTGATTATAAAAATTAAAAATTCAAAAAAAAACATTTAAAATCAAATCTATTTAATTATCACAATGTATTGAACTACAAACATTTTTTTTAATAAACCAAATGTTAATATATTCAATATTTTAGATTTCAGGTCCATACTCCCCCGTTTAAAATATGTGTCTTTGATCATATACCCCGTAGTTTCAGCGAGGTGTTGAATTGTTTTTAAAGTAAAAAATCTGATATGCGTCTTATCTAAAAGTCCGCCTTCATCATATAAGAACTTATCTCTAAGTAATTTATTTACAACATATATATTTCCAGCATTGGGAATGCTCAAGACAATTACTCCATCAGGGCTTAGCCAATCTCTTAAAAAATTAAGAAGCCCCCAGGGGTCATACAAATGCTCAATCACATCTAAGATTAAGATCAGATCATACTTTTTTTTATCCAGATTCTGGAATTTTTTCTCATTGATCATTGTTTCGACATTAACAGAAACGACATAATCAAGCCTTTCCTTTGCAATTTTTGCTGCGGCATCCATTAATTCTACTCCGGAATAATGCCCGACTTTAAAATTCTGCCTGATTGCAGCTCCTGTTGCTCCTGTACCACAACCAATATCCAAAACATTATCAAATGATTTCCCTTGAGGATAATACATTTTTAATCTTTCAACGACATCACGTCTTGGAAGATCAAAATAATCCATCGGTTTTTCATCCTCATAAAATTTCTCGATTTCCATAATTTTTTTTTTAGTTTACTAATCTGCTGGTATTATTTACGAATATAGAAGTTTTAAAGTAAATTTTAACTTAAAGTAAATCAGAATTTTTGCTAATCTGTTTTTTATTCCAATCATCCTTTGGCTGCCCCATTTTTTATGATACAACGCTTTGTCTTTATTAAGTTTTTCCATAGTTGTAAATTCGTTTTTCACCTTGCCAGAGTATACATGAGAAAAGTTAGCATTTGTTACCAAAGCATGCAAAACATGATGTTTCCTGAGGCACATTGAAAAATCATAGTCCTGGTAATAAAAGTCAAACGCTTCATCAAACAAACCTGTTTTTTCAAATACTTTTCGCTCTAATAGTAAACAGGCAGCAAAAAACTCCCATCCTACTTCATATCCAAGGTAATAATCCTTCTCAAAAAATTTATTTTTTAGCGTTTTATAATCAGGATCTTTAGGAGAAAAAGATTGAATATCAGGTCTTATTTTTTTTATTCTCAATATTTCAGAAAGCCAGCCCTTCTTAAAAACAAGATCGTTATTGCATAAACAAATCATAGCATTTTTTGATTTGCTAATTCCTATATTCAAAAATTTATTGTAATTAAATTTAGCTTCAGGTATTATGATCTGAACAGGATAGGTATAAATAAAATTTGTTTTGAAAAATTCTTGATTACTTTCCATCACCAAAACATTAAAAGAATGTTCAGTTTCCGAGTCTATTAATGAAGAGATACAATTTGAATTCATCACAAATGTCTCTTCAGAAGAACAAAAAGAAAGTATTATAACATCTATTTCCATTTTTATTTTCTTATTATCGAAACATAATTTAGTAATTAATAAGTCTTTGGGCTATTCATAAAAAAAAGAATTACACCCAACTTTCCAATTAGACGGATGTAAAGATTCTGACAAATAGTATTGTAAGAAAAAAAGATTATCTGTTCAATAGGATGAATAATAACGACAAATTCAGCTATGAATCTAATTCCGTTCAAATTTGGACTATATATATTAGGACTCATGCTATGTTAATTATTTTTTAGGACTCAATAACATATCCAAGTATTCTTTTCTTACACCAGACCACTTATAGGATTCATTAAAAATCAAAACAAAGATATCTGCCAAGGCATATACTTTTGATATTTCCTCCCTTGGTATAAATAATTGAATGAAGCGATTGCCCATTTTTTCTTTTCCTAAATTCAAAACAATCTCTCCTTCCTTTCCTTTGGCCGAACCACACACTACCAAAGACCATTCGTCTGACAACTTTGAAACTTCATTGATCAAGTAATCCATTCTTTTGTGCCCCCTATTAATAGCACCCACACTTAATATTACTTTTGGAGTAATAATCCCGAATTGTTTTTTTAATTCATTTTTATCATACGGAGGCAATTGGTCATCTTTCAAAAAATGTGGCAACAAGATAACTTCTTTGTTTAACTTGTTTTCAGCCACATACGCTTTCATTGCGCTGTAATTTTCAATACTCACTTCATGAAAAACATCTGCATTATTTATATTGTCAAAGGGCTGATTCCAAACACCATGTGTAAATACAATCTTTGGTTTACCGGGTAGCAGCCATCTGAACTTATAAATAGTTTTTGCAGCCATTGGTTCAATTAAAGCAATGGTTACAAATTTTTTTCTGAATAAAAAACAATGTCCGATAAAACGAAGAGCGAAAAACAAATATTCCCAATAGAGCAGGTCGCCTCTAAACTTCGCTAAATACTGACAAAGAAAATCACTGCGATAAGGAACTTTTAAAACAACTTCGTTCTTCTTTTTCTCTCCTTCCCTTTTAAAAAGTATAAATTCGGTATCTGTTATACTTTCCTGAGCCAAACAATCGAACAATGTTCTGCAATGTGTTTCATAGCCCCTAAGCACATTATCCAACCCTGAACAAAGTATTGCAATTTTTTTTGACATTTTACATAAATAATTACGGGGAAGAAATTATACTATTTTGATACAAATCTTCCTAATTTTCATAAAAATACGAATAAAAATAAAAGGGGAGCGCGCAGAAAATAAGATGTATGTCTTTTTAAATTGAGAAACGTTGCTGATGTTTCCAATATTATTTAATGAATCGTTGAATCTCAGAAATATTTTTCGCAATAATCTCCTCCCACAAAAATTGTTTTTGAATAGCAGCTATGGAATTTCGTTTCATACTGATCAAAAGGTCTGGAGAAACTTTTAACATCTTAAGCAATGCCTGCTCCAACGCCTCATTATTCCCAGGCTGAATCAATATTCCGTTTGCTTCATTCACTTGTTCACTCACAGCACCAACATCGCTTGCTATAATTGCTAATCCGGATGCCATTGCTTCTAAGATAACTGTCGGCATTCCTTCACTATAACTCGGACAAACCAACACATCAGACGTTTTTAAAATGTCTTTTATTATTGATGAATCCGCGATATTTCCCCAATAATGTATATGTGGAGCTTTCAATTGTTTAGCAACAGGAATAGCACCTACAAAATGAAATTCAAAGGACTGTTCTTTTATATTATTTAACACCATCATTAACTCTTCAATTCCTTTTCTTCGCTCATACCTGCCAACAAAAACAAATGTCATATTTGAATGCTGCATAATCTCTTCTTCTCTGATCCATGATGGATCTATACCAATGGAAATTTGTGAAATTTTTTCCTTTGGAATGCCATGAAGGAGCATCAATTCTGTCAACTTTCCTCCTAATGAAAAAACAACATCCGCATTTTTCAATATTCTTAAAACAGGCTTTCTGAATATAAATTGTTCTAATTTTGAACGAAGATTGGCGGCTTTCTGAAACATTTCCAAACCATGAAAATTAACACCTATAGGGATTTTGATCTGATCTTTATTTTCCAATAATTTCATTCCGCAGAACCCTTGCACATAAATAAAATCAACGGGTCTATTTCCCTTCATCTTAGAAAAGATGGCTGCCGAATAGGCATACATTTCACGGATATAATGTCCCGGGAAACGATCAAGTTTAGGAAACGGAATTACAATCGAACGAATATATTTTTTTTCTTCCGAAGTAAAACAATCCAACGAATCCGCTTTCGAAAGGTCATTCGCAGTATGATATAGATCGACTTCAATCTTATTTAATGCAAAATATTTAGCAAGATAAAAAGAATGTTTTTGCATGCCTCCTATCACATATGGAAAAACGCCATCTGTTAATAAAGCAATTTTCATTTGCGTACCTCTTTTCTGAATTTAATTTTTGACGATACTCTTTTGGAAGGTAACTCAATTAATCGGTAAACAATATAAGATGCGAAAACAGTCACTGCCAATGCTAAAATAACCAACAAGAATTTATAAAACGGGGAGGTTACAATGTGCGAAAAATAGTTAAGAATAACCATTCCTGTTAGGCTATGGAAAAGATAAACCGAATACGAAATGTTTCCAAAAAACGTAAGTACCTTACTTTTAAATTCAGCGAAAAATAAAATCGCAATGTATGTGATCCCCACGTATATAAAAGTTCCGAGATCATGAAACAAATAAATTTCGAAAGTAGCTGCGAGTGTTAGTATCAACAACTCTTTCCATTCAATAATCTTAGATTTATAGAGGAACGAAGCAATTCCAAATAAAAACACAGGCAAATAAAGTGGTAAATATCCTTTGATAATAAACGGTCCTGACAATAGTATCAGATAACTAACAATTCTAAATAATCTTTTTTTATGAGAAATAAGCGGAAATAATAATCCTATCGATAAATAATATTGAAATTCTACTGCTAAAGTCCAATAAACCGGTCGAATCCAATGTTGTCCTTCCACAAATGGGATTAAATACCCAAAATGTAAGGCTATTTGAGTGGTTGTAGGCGTAATATCTACACCATTATAGTGTGGGCTCATAATACGCAAGTATGTATGCGCAATTGCCAACATAAGAGAAGCTATGTAAGGTGGCTCAAGGCGAATAAAACGTTTTAGTGCGAACGTAAAATAATTTTTTATACCATAATCACTGTGAAATAATGACCATGGTATTACAAAACCAGAGATCACAAAAAACATCTGTACCCCATAATGACCTGTAGAGAAAAGCGTTTTAACAAGTTCGGAATCAATAAAACCAGTAACCGTACAGATAAAATGAAAAAGACAAACTGAAAATGCAGCAATTGCTCTCAAAGAATCCAATACGGGAACATGTTTATTGATAGACATTCTGTTTGTGTAGTCGTTTTTTTTATGTAAACGTATAAAACGTTATTTAAGAAATTAAATTATTATAGAAAGTAAATGTAATGTTTTCTGAATAATTATTTCGGATTTTGTTTTGTAATGCAATGGCATGCCTGTGACGCAAATCTGCATTATCCGCATAGATAGAAAGTTTCTCGAATAGACTATTTTCATCATCCTGTTTAAAAAGCAAAACCTCCTCGTTATTTTCAAACAAATCTATAATAGTAGGTGTATCCGGAGCAACGACAGCTATTTTTGCTGCTCCGTATTCAAATATTTTATTGGGAGCACCATACCAATTAGATCCGGGCATGACTCCAATAGTTATTTTTTGTTTGTAACTTAATAACAATTCTCCATCCATAAAACCGGGCATGTATATGTCCGAAGAATAGGCACATGAATCAACCTGATTTTTGATGGTTTCATATTCTAGCCCATTTCCTATCAGATAGAGTTTACAGTTTTTACCTTCTTTTTTTAATCGCACAAATGCATTTATGAGCAAATCGACTCTGTGCCATTTTAAAAAAGACCCTATAAAACCGATGTTTACTATTTCTTCAACCGGCTTTTCATGTATAAAATCAAAACGCGTATAATCTACATTTTGATGAATAAATACCGGTAATTGTTTTGAATATTTTTTATTCAGATAATCTTTCACAGCATTTGAATATGCTATAATCACTGATGCACTAAGAATAGAATCCTTTTCACGTTTTTTTACTTTATTTTTGAAAAAAAGCTGCTTTCCATGAAAAAAGGCATGTTCTTCTAGCACCGGATTATCGTAGATCAGAAATAATGGTTTATTGTATTTCTTAGAAAGATTGTAACCGATATTTGAACCGTAGGTATAAAATTCGAGAATACAGTCTATCTCTTTACCTTTATCAATATTAAAATACAAAACATCCAACGATTTAAACAACTGCAGATCTTTAACAGTTTCTTTTATACATCTAGGAATCAGATTCTTCAGAAATGAAAAAGAGGAAGTACGATTCGCTGCAGTACTGCTCTTTAGTTCTAAACCAACATAAAATGAAATTTCATTTATCGAGACAGCATATCCATTTTTAACAAGAATTGTTGCCAGGCAATGAATATAAGATCCCAAAGCAGATTGTCTATTAAATACTTCTGCTGTACTTTTAGCGTAAATGATCGTTAATTTTTTACTCAACAAACGGGTTAATTTTAATTAGTGATTACTGTAAAGCACTGATATATATTTCTTCCAATGTTTTCGCTCTTTTTTCAGGCGAATGGTCCTTTCGGATATGTTCTATTGCCTTTTGTGCTTTTTCTTTTAGTAAGTCTTTATTTTCTATGGCTTCTTTCATTGCATTATAAAGTCCGAGGTATAGCGCATCCTGAAACAAAGCAAGATGCTCTCCTGAAAGATTGCTATCTAAGGTACCGTTCCGCTCTATTAAGGGAACATTGATCAGCCAACCAAATTGATTATCGTTAAATTCAGGAAAAGGAGGCATATCGGAAGTTATAACGGCACAACCACAAGCTTGCGCTTCCAATACAACATATCCGTATGTTTCGCCATAAGAAGGCAGCAAACCGACATGCGATTGTTTAAACAAGCTTATTACCTGTTCAGCGTTCAATGAATAGTAATGAGTGATTACATCAGGGTTTTGCTGAATAATTTCCTTTACGTTTTCAATATCTGCAGCAGTAATATGTTCATCCTTCCAAGCCCCCTTTTTTAGTTGAGAAACAATATTAAGTTTAAAATCATATCCTTCCGCTATTAATTTTTCAGTTGCCCTTAAAATTTCTGCTCCGCCTTTTCTAAAAAAATCTACTCCTACAAAAGAAAAAACAATCGACTGGGAATACTCTTTTTCAGCAACTGACTGAATATTCAAAGCTTGTGCAGGTTGCAAAACAATCAGTTTGTCTACAATCACTTGTTTGTATTCCGGATACTTATCCAATAAATAGATTTCAATATTTTTTGCACGATCACAAAATGCAATAATTTTTTTACAGCTTTTATGTTTGAGTCGCTTTACTAGATATTTTGATCTTAAATAGGGTTTTGGAATTTCATTCTCAAATGTTACTACCCATGGTTTATTTGAAAGTGAAACGGTATTAAAAAAATTAAAAAGACTAACTTTATTTAATCCCAAATCGAAAAAAGTATTTGAAAAAAACGGATGGCTTTTCTTTTTTATCTTAAAATAAATATAATCCATTATCCGACAAAAATCCATCGTTTTTTTAAAAGAAAAAGATTTAAAAGGCAAGCCGCCAAAATTTCGTTTGGGATTATAATCTAAAGAGTTAGTTCCTATAATGTATTTTTTATTCGTCATAGCTTACTCAAACCTAAACATTGGCATTAAAGGGAATACTTTAAACTTTGTTCTTTTTACGATTGTTTTGATGAGACGATAAAGAAACACATATCCAATATAAGGAGGATTGTAAACAACATTCACAAGCATACTGGCAACTATTTTTGGGATACGATAATAATATACCAATTTCAATTTCATTTTTTCTCTTCTGTAATGAAATGCCTGTGTGTGTCCAAATCCAAAATGCATAATTGCAGGACTAACCACTTTTCCGTTTTTATTAAAATCGCAATATTCGCGTAACACATCCATTTTAAAGTGTCCATTTTGACCAACAGGGGTATACATTCCTTTCCCATGATCATCGATTGGTTCCTGATTATGCAAACCCATTGCTAATGACATCAAGGGTTCATCTGCAATTTCGCCTCTAACTTTTACAATATTATAAGCATCATAATTTTTAACAATATCTTTTGATTTATCAAAAATCATTTTTGCTTTTTCATTTTTTTTAAAATAATACACACCTCCGTTAAAAGAGATAACATATTTGACACCCAAACGGTTTTGAATATCTAAAAGCGAGAATCCAAATAATTCACCTTCAAATACTTTTCTGCCAATCACGCTTACATCACATTTATTAAAAGGTTCCCAAAGAAAATTAATATCACTTACTACCAAACAATCGACATCAATAAAAAGTGTTTCATCAAAAGGCGTGTAATCCCGAATGTAAAGTTTTTGAATAAACCCTATTCCTATAGATTTATCAATAGGAATGACAATGTCATATAACTTTTTTAACTCTGGGTCATTTGAATCAGTAACCAATGCTTTTTTTAAGCCTGGATTATGAATGCTTAATGATATAGCCAGATTTTTTGCCAAATCAATATATTGCTGCTTACCTTGTGCTATCGTTAAAACTCCTTTATTCATTTTATCTCCAGTTAATATCTTGTTTGACAATCTTTGCAGGATTTCCAACAAGCAAAACATTATCGGGAAAAACACCTTTTACAACACTTCCTGCACCAACCACACAATTATTACCAATCTCTGTCCCTTTTAAAAGGGTAACATTACAACCAATCCAAACATGATCCTTAATTATCAGAGTTGATGATAATAGCGGTTTGGCTCGATCGTCTAATAACTCATGATGATCATCATCAATGATCGTAACTCCCCAACTTATGGCGCAATTACTACCTATCGACATATCATTTACTACTTCAATATGACTATCCGATGTAAAATAAGTGCTTTCACCAATCGTTAATTTTGCATTGTCTTTTACAACTATATTTACCCCCGGACCAATTGAAACGGAATGTTCTATAGTTGTTTTGGACCCGTATCCAAAATATAAATTAGTTGGTATGCAAGATATGATAGCCTGTTTTGATTGTGAGCTTCCAATAGTAAGTCTTCCACCAAGTTTTAACTCAGCAGTGTTTTTTATCCCGATCTTTGTTTTG
>JAPLDC010000537.1 GCA_026391935.1 Bacteroidota bacterium
TTGATGTTAGCTTTACGCAAGTGGGAGCTAATGCAAAAACCTATACAATGGAAAAACAGTCAAGTTATCTAAATTATTTTTTAGCACAATGCAATCCTGCAATAACTGAAATATATGGTAATGCGAGGTTAGTTACTACAGATTTATATGCAAATATTGATGCTATTTATTACAGTAATCAAAATGGATTTAAGTATTATTTTGTAGTAAAACCTGGCGGAAATCCTGCCGATATTTAAATGGAATATTTAGGTGCAACCTCTTTCAACTTAAATGGTACTACGAATGCATTAACAATAAGTAGTTCGATTGGAAGCATTACATATGACCGACCGACTGTGTATCAGATAAACAGTGGTAATATTGTTATTCCCATAACAAGCTGGACTGCAGATTGGGTGCAAAATGGAGCAACGAATAAATATAAGTTTAACCTTGGAACTTATGATAATACAAAAGCTTTAATTATCGAAGTAGATAGAGGGAACTCCTCTGTTACCACAAGTATTAACAATATTAATTGGAGTACTTATTTTGGAGGATCCCTATACGATCAGATCAACAAGATCAAATCCGATGCAAGCAACAACCTGTTTGCTGCAGGACAAACGTGGTCTGCCTTGTTTCCACAGAACAGTGGTGCTGTTGTTCTTCAACCCGGTTTAGGAGGATCATCTGATGCGTTTGTGGCTAAATTTAAACCTACAGGGGAATTGGAGTGGACCACATATAAAGGCGGAAGCAGGGAAGATATGATAATGAGTTTTGATATTTCTTCATCTGGTGATATTTATGCGGTGGGAAATACAAGATCAGGCGATCTTGTATGTGTGCCCAAAAGCGGTGCATACAATAATTCCACTTTTGTTGGGCCTCTTGAGACTGCCCACAGCTATGGCTGGTGTACCGATGGTTTCATTTTCCAACTAAATCAAGCGGGTAATTCCTCAGCGTGGACTACTTACATTTTAACCGGAAATCTTTTTGATTGGTTCAATAACTGTAAATTTGATGCAACAGGACGATTCTTTGTTGTTGGGACTACGTCTTCGACCGATGCTCCAGTAGTTGCCTCTGGCTCTCAGTACAGTCACGCTTTTTCAAATCCAGCGACTCCTTTCAATATCTATGACGGTTACATTGCTTGCTTTAATCCTGCCGGAACAAGGATCTGGGCTACTTGCCTTGGAGCTTCTACAACTACAAGTTCTCCTCCGGACGATGAATTATATGGCTTGGATTTCTCTCAATGGGGAGACCTATATGTCGTAGGTAGGTCTTCGGGCAACAACTTTCCGAATGTAGTAACAGGAAGTGGTGCAACGGCATCTACGAATTATGCTCAGAATGGTACTGCGCAAAACGGAACCATTACAAAATTCGGGTATAATAACGATCTTCAGTACTCTTCTTATATGGGAGGTACTACTATGAGCGCACTTACTTCAGTGTGGTGCAATCAAACCAACGACAACGTGTTGGTGACCGGATACACCTTGGCATCTGGTTATCCCTTTGTAAATTCAGGTAATTATTATTTGCAAAGTTTTCAGGGAGTGGATGATGCCGTGTTTAGTGTCTTTAATGGTATCAATCAGCTTACCCATTCGACTTATTACGGAGGAACAGGACTGGATGAGGGATGGGATATTCAAATGGATCAGGATAATATGATCTATCTCGCAGGTAAATCTAAAAGTGTTAGTCTTCCAGCTCCGGCTGGCGGGAATCCGGTGAACACATATACGAGTGGTCACGTTTCAGTTATGGATTACTTCATTTGTACATTCAGAGAATTCAGAACCGGAGTAATATGGTCAACATATCTTGGCGGTAGCGGAGATGAGAGTGACGGAAACGGGAGAAGAGTATCCATCGCAATGGATGGGAACAACTACCTCCATTTAGCAGGTCAAACGAATAGTTCTGCCTCTTTTCCTACTGATAACAATGGCGGTCCTCCGACTTATTTTCAGCCAGCGATCAGCAACATCACTGATGGAACGATTACCCGTTTTGATATGGGGCCAATACAATTAGTAGGTGTGGATGAGATAGATGCGCAAGAAAATGGTATCTTTGTATATCCAAATCCGACCTCATCTGCATTGAGTTTGCAGGTGGATAAACTGACCGAAAATTTAAGTTACACGATTTACAACAGTTTAGGGCAGATTCTTATGACTGGTAAGATCACATCGTTAGTTACCAGCTTGGATATGCAAAATTTAAATTCAGGTATGTACCTTATTGAAATAAGGGACGATGAAGGAAGGGGAACAACCCGTTTTATTAAGAACAATTAAATAATATAAGCAGACTACTCCCTACTAACTGGCCTTTGTGCAGAAGCCTTGCAAGGCTTCTGCACAAAAGGTTTAATGCAAGCAACGGTTTTCTATTTTTTGCGTCTTTACTGTGATTGATTACTGAGAAATGAGAATTAAATACACATATATATTATTGCTTTGCGTGATCTCCTTTTACGCAAACGCACAATATTCCAGATTAATGAATTTTGATCCTCCTATCAATGGAGGAAAACCAAAGGCCGGACTCTACTTTGACGGAACTTACTTATATGGGACAACATCCTTCGCCTTTCCCAGTGGAGGATCTATTTTTAAAATAAAGCCTGATGGAACGGGATTCGATACACTTATGACCTTTAGTGCTTCCGGTGCGGCAGACTGCTCTGCTACGCTGATTTCTGATGGAACATACTTATATAGCATTACCAAAGGAGCAGGGTTGTATGGAGCAGGAAGTATCTTTAAGATAAAACCTGATGGGACAGGATATGCGGTGTTACATAATTTTGGAAGCGGTTCCGATGGTCAAACCCCGATGGGATCACTTTATTATGACGGAACATACCTTTATGGAACGGCAAGCGGAGGAGGATCTGATATATTAGGAACTCTCTATAAAATACTGCCTGATGGAACCGGGTATACCACCCTTATAGATTTTACAGGGCCTAATGGTAGAAATCCAATAGGCGGAGTAATCAGCGATGGTACGTTCCTTTATGGCATGACCTCCGGTGGAGGGATTACTGATTCTATTGCTTGGGGAGGTTATGGACTGATTTACAAGATCAAACCAGACGGATCTGCTTATGATACTGTAATGAATTTTATTGGACCAAATGGTGCAATTCCAGAATCCAATTTATTATTTGACGGTACTTTTTTATACGGAACTACGGGGCAGGGAGGATCTATGAACGGTGGAACTGTTTTTAAAATAAATCCGGACGGAACAGGATATTCTAAATTGATTGATTTTGTGGACACAAATGGACGAGGACCTTCCGCATCGTTATTGTTAGACGGCATTTCCCTTTATGGAACAACGGTTCTGGGAGGAACGGACAATGTCGGTGTCATTTACAAAATTCAAACTGACGGAACAGGGTTCTTTAAAATGTGGGATTTGAGTTATGCCGAGGGTGCTCTGCCGTACAGTTCTTTAATCACTGACGGAACTTTCCTTTATGGGACAGCCACAGAAGGAGGAACTGATCTGCAAGGAGTAGTATTTAAAATTGGTTTAGAAACCGATATAGAAGAAATTTCTGAAAGCCCTATTGCAGTTTATCCGAACCCATTTACCAGCGAAATAATACTTTCCAGTAAAACATCTTACAGCGATTTAAGTGTAATCATTTATAATTCACTTGGTCAAAGCGTGTACACTTCCACATTAAATCTTTATGGTCAGATAAAAGTTGATCTTCCTCCTTTTGAAAAAGGGATGTATTTCCTGCAAATCAATAGTGGGTCAAGGAATATTCTGTCGCAAAAGCTCATAAAGTAGTCGAGTGAAATTTTCATATAGTTCATTAATTGTTTAACCCTAATTAAATAGTTAGTCTCCTTAGTTTCGTTCGAATGATTCTGAGGCGATTTTTTTTACTTGAAGATTTTTTTATAAGTCTAAATAAAAAGGAGGAATTTTATAAGTTTACGAAGTAATACGAACATATTTACTACGAAATTTATCAAAGAGTAAAAGTATCTCTTGCATGATTCTTTTGTTCCCGAATTGAAATTTCCATTTCTTAGACCCGATAAGACTGTAACACTTTTTTTATTTACGAATAAAAACAAATGGTGTAGGAGGGGAGAGAAATTTGTGGGAAACAAAAAAATACTTCTTTGCACAAAGTATTTAAAGAATGGGATTGATATAATTTTTAATTATGAATGCAATTTTGCTCCACTCTAAGGAAACAAATAATGACTAATATATATTCACCATAATTTAATAACTAAATAAGAAATATCATGAACTTTATAGCAATTGATTTTGAAACAGCGAATAGTAGCAGGAGCAGTATTTTAGTGGCGACCATTCAGGGGACCAATTTATCCATAATAGGAGGTATTATTGGTACCTATGGAATCATTCAGTTTATTGAGGGCTGGGTACTTGAACCCCTTGTTGTGGGGCATCAGGTAAAAATAAATCCTTTTTTTACAATCATAGCCCTTGTTCTTGGTGAACTACTTTGGGGCATTTCGGGGATTTTACTTGCAATTCCTCTTACTGCAATGCTTAAAACCGTTTGTGATCATATCGAATCACTTAAACCATATGGATTTCTGATTGGAGAAATTGAAATCAAAAGGAAAGAATTAACGATTATAAAAAAAGTAAAAAACTTAGTGAGGACCCAAAGCAATAAATTTTAATTCTGACTTTAAATGATCAAGGGACTAAGCACATTAGAAGCAAACGAACTATTAGCAAGCCATGGCTATAATGAATTGCCATCAGGGAAATCAAAAAATATTGGACGAATTGCTTTTGAAGTAATAAAAGAACCCATGTTTGTTTTATTGATCAGCTGTGGTGTATTATACATGATCCTTGGTGATTACAAGGAAGGATGTATATTATTGTCAACAATTTTCATTATTATTTTTATTACATTTTATCAGCATAGTTCAGTTTTACTGCACAGGCGTTACAACAGCTCATTTTATTTGAGCGTCCTGAGGTTATCTTCCCAAATACTGCATGGGGGAATAGCGATTTTGATAACAAGCAGGTAATTCAAAAAGTCCTATTTCCTAAGGGAATTATGTTTGATTCAAAATCATGGAGTTTTCTAACCACAAAGGAGAACTCATTTCTTGTTCTAACTAATTCATTATCAACTAAATGTAATGAAAAAAATAATGGGAACTCCAACTTTTTTGTTGAAAGTTCCCATTCAGTAGCGAAAAGGGGAGTTGAACCCCTGACCTCAGGGTTATGAATCCTGCGCTCTAACCATCTGAGCTACCTCGCCAAAGTTTTTGAGGGCGCAAATATAGTGTTTATCTTTTCATAATTAAAAGCTCTGTTAAATATTTTTAACAAATGATATCTATAGGAAGATTAATATTTTTTTATATATTGCGAAAGTTTTGTTAAATTATACAATTCAAATGAGTAAGAAGCAAATTACACCCAAAAAGGTGAAGAAAAATATAAAACCGGTTAAATCAAAGCCTGCTAATAAAGCAAAAGTTGTTAAACCGATAAAGAAATCTGTTCCAAAAAAAGCACCTGTCTCTTCAAAAGGAGTCAATAAGATAAATAAATCTTCTAAAGCTTTAAAAAAGAGTGTATTAAAGCCTGTGCTGAAAAAGATTGTTAAGGTTTCGGTTAAGAAGATTGTAAAACCTGTTATTGCTAAAAAAATATCAAAGCCTTTGGTTATTAAGAAACCAATAGCGAAAGTAGAAATAGTAAAATCAAAAGGACTTAATAAGCCTTTAAAAGAAGAAAAAGTTGTGAAGCTGGCTGTAAAAAAGGAAGAAAAGGTTAAAATTATACCAGAGAAAGGTAAAAAAGCTAGAGGAAAAGGTGGAAGAAAGCCGAAACGTAAAGATGGAGAGGACGATGAACCAGAAATAGTGCATGATGAACTTATCGAGCAACTGATATTAAGTACAAAAAAGAAGAAACAAGGCAATAAGATTCCTAAGATCTTAAAAACGTTTGTGAATCCTATGACATCTCTTACTGTTGCACCTTCTGAAACGAATGGCAAAAAGGGAAGTTCAATTCCTAAAAAGGAACCGAAAGGAAAATTTGAATTAGAGTATGTTATTCGCACGTCTGCCGGAATTTTATATGAATTTATAACTTCTCCTAGTGGATTGTCAGAATGGTTTGCTGATGATGTGAATATTCGTGATGGAATCTTTACTTTTTTCTGGGATGGTAGTGAGCAGAAAGCAAAATTACTAGGCTTCAGAGAAGAAAAATATATACGTTTAAGTTGGTTTGATAAGCCTGAGGGAACTTATTTCGAGTTTCGTATTGAAAAGGATGAGCTTACAGGGGATATTTCTTTGATCATTATAGACTTTGCGGATGAAGCTTCTGACCTGCAAACATCGAAGTTGTTATGGGATAGCCAAGTGAATAAATTATTAGGCGTTTTAGGCTCTAATTAATCTCTTTTTATACGCTCATTCATTTTTGATGTGAAAGCCATTCTTAAAAACAACCTTTCGTTTTTATTACCCTATTTCCTGTTTCTTGCTATTGGAGCTGTTATTATTATTGTCCATTCTAAGGCAGAAACTCACCTTTCTTTTAATTCCTTCCATAATTCATTTTTGGATGTTTTAAATACCTATGCAACCTATTTAGGTGATGGTGTTACCGCCACCTTATTAATTTTAATGATGTTAGCAGTTAAATATCGTTTTTTTATTATTGCAGCATTATCTAATATTATTTCAGCATTGATCACGCAAGGGTTAAAACATTTTGTTTTTGAAGATGCTTTACGACCGAAAAAATTTTTTGAAGGTATTCAACAATTATATTTTGTTCCAGGAACAGAGAATTTGTATTACAATAGTTTTCCTTCCGGACATAGTACTTGTGCTTTTGCTTTGTATTTTTCTTTTGCTTTGATGATAGAAAATCGTTTTTACAAAATACTCCTTTTGATATTGGCTTTATTAACCGGTTATTCTAGAATATATCTTTCACAACACTTTTTGGAAGATGTTTATGCTGGTTCAATTATAGGTGTTTCTACAACTTTTCTGGTATATTATTTTGTTCAGAAAAAGGAACATAATTGGATGGAAGGCTCTATTGTAAACTTTTTCAACAAATGAACGCTAGTGCGCTGCGATACAATATCCTAATAGTCATAGGAGCATTTCTTTTATTTATGCCTTTTCTGGGGGCTGTTCATTTATTTGATTGGGATGAGATCAATTTTGCTGAATGTGCCCGCGAAATGCTGGTGACGCACGATTATTTTTCTGTAAAAATAAATTATCAGCCATTTTGGGAAAAGCCTCCCATTTTTATTTGGATGCAGGCCTTATCCATGAGTATTTTCGGAATAACAGAGTTTGCCGCCAGATTACCAAATGCACTGTGTGGTATTGTTACTATGATCGTTCTTTTTAATATTGGCAGACGATTAGTCGATGAGCGTTTCGGACTATTATGGGTGTTGGCTTATGCCGGTTCTTTTCTTCCTCACTTTTATTTCAAATCAGGGATAATCGACCCATGGTTCAATCTTTTTATTTTTTGTGGAATTTATTATTTCATTTTATTTAGTAATAATAAAAATACCCGTTCATTAATTTTTTCTGCCTTATTCATTGGCCTGGGAGTTCTCACAAAAGGTCCTGTTGCAGTTTTGGTAATTGGATTATGTGTTGTTACTTTTTGGATGCTGAAACGCTTTCAGGTAATTATGGATAGTAAACAAATCCTTATTTATACTTTAACTGTTGCATGCGTTGGTGGATTGTGGTTTTTGATGCTTTCACTTACAGGTCATGCTGCCATTATTAAAGAATTTTTTCTGTATCAGGTAAGATTATTTAATACCCAAGATTCAGGTCATGGAGGGCCTTTTTTTTACCATTGGATCGTACTTTTGATTGGCTGTTTCCCGCTATCCATTTTTGCGATAAGAGGATTTAGAAAAAGTTCATTTGATACTCCTTACCAAAAACATTTTAAATTGTGGATGATGATCTTGTTTGGGGTGGTGCTTATTTTATTCAGTATAGTGAAAACAAAAATTGTGCATTATTCCTCGTTGTGCTATTTCCCAATGAGTTATTTAGCAGCATATGTTATTTATAAATTAATAAGTGAAGAACTAAAGTGGAAAAAAAGTACCGGTATTTTATTGATGACTATTGCAAGCTTAATAGGCATAATAATTTCAGCACTACCGATAATTGATAAATATAAACAAAAGATCATTGATTCTGGGTTAGTCAAAGATAAATTTGCTGTTGAAAATATTAAAGCAACAGT
>JAPLDC010000037.1:0-13556 GCA_026391935.1 Bacteroidota bacterium
CGAAGAATACTAAAACAGATTTAGATTAAACAAAAAAGGGAGTTGGAAATGAGGGGGCTGAATGTTTGATCTTGAGGGGGCTCAAAAAATGAAATATCTACCAATCCATTGTTTCAGAAATTTTCATGATACATGGTGTGTCATGTCATAACACAATTAAATAACAAGAAACATGAACAAAGGTTATCTTATTACAAATCGCAATTTTTTTTCACCTGATGCAAATGGTCTTTTGCTTAAAGTGAATGTACAAAAAAGGTACACAAAGGAAAATGTCAAAAGCTATTTTAACTGGCAACATCATTTAGTAAATCTGAGCCCCATAAGCATCAGCTTACTTTTTTATTTGGCTGAAAGGATGCACGACTCTACGAACGAGGTTTCTCATAACAAGACAATTATAAGGCAATATAACGACTTTAGGAAATCAATTAGTGTAGCTGTAGTTTCGGATTCTTCTATCAGGAAAGCTTTTCAGCAACTAAAAAAGAACAAGATGCTAATTAGTACCCCTGAGTTAGGTAACTATATTGTAAACCCAAAGTTTATGTATAAAGAAAGTGAAGAAGTAAGAAGAAAGTGCATAAACAGACTGCTTGAATGTACAAAAGAGGGCAAGTGGTTGAAGACAAACTTGTTTGATGCGTTAAGTTTATAGTTTGATAGAAGGTGGCGGAGTGCTCCAACTCCGCCATTCTTCATCTTTCAGCTTGTGCTATCATTACTGATTCACACACGCATCTGTTCATGTTGTCTATAATATCAAGGTCAAAGTTCTCAAGGTAGATTCCTGTAACCCTTAAACCCATTGAGTGTCCAAGGGCTTCAGAAATTAGGTCTTTGCTGTAGCCAAGTTGTTTTGCAATATTAGCTGTGCTATAACGGAAACAGTACCCCGTTAACTTTTCTTTGCACCCAATCATTTTTCCAATTCTATCAAGATGTTTGTTGAAGATTTTGTTTCTCTGTCTTAAAAGAAGGGGCAGTTTAACTTTGTCTTGTATTTGCTCTGCAGTAACTTTACCAAGTACCGTGTGTTCACTTCTGCCACTAAAATATTGGATGATAGTAAGTGCTTCAGGCAACAGCAAAATTGAATACTGCCTTTTGGTTTTTGCTCTGTTGTAGATTAATCTGCCGTGTTGAATTTGGTTTTCTCTCATCAGCACCATATCCTTGAAGTTTATACCGATAAGCATAAACATGAGCTTACCCATTAGCCATGAGTCGTACAACCAAGATGATTTATCAATGTTAGCAGAAAAGAAGTTGCGGAGTTCTTCAGAAGTCAACACCCGTGGGCGTGTTGGCTCTTTTCGGATTTTGTAAGTTCGGAATGGGTAATGCTCATAAGAAGCTTCTTTAGCGTGAATGGCTTTATTGTAGACAGCTCTGAGGGTTCTGTAATAAAGACCAATGCTGTTTATTTTTATTCCACGGCTAATTAGTTCTGCCTCAACTTCCTTTAGAAATGAGTGGTCTATTGTGTTGAAAGGGATTTGTAGACTCTTGACCTTTTGAATAGCAACAAGTGTTTCAATGTAAGTCCTTGCGGTGCCGTTTCTTTCAACCTTTTGTAAGTGGTCTATTTCCTGATTCCAAAAACTGACAACGGTGGTTTTTGGTTTTGGAGCCAACAGGATATAATCTTTCAAGGCCTGTGCGGTAATTTGGTGCGGATTGGCTCTTTCATATTCAACAATCTTGCTGAGATATTGCACTTGTAGTTCTTTGATTCTTGTGGTCAGCACTTCATAAGTTGGAGCAGACTTTTTCAGCGTCTCTGCTCTTTTGTCCCATTGGTTTTCTGGGACGGAATGACCAAGGGGGATGTCTCTGCATTGACCATTTGCAGAAATGCGGAATACTAGAGGGTAGGTTTTGTCCTGTTTTTGCTTCCTCTTGTCAAGGCTTAATTTAAGGTTTGGCATGTCTACTAGCGGTTGTAGCTTCACCTAAATCATTTGCGTGTAATTTGCGTGTGGAGTGTCATTTTCCTACCTCAAAAGCCATTTCTGACCTTAAGGGTTTAAAAAACAAAAAACCTTACAACTTAATAGCTGTAAGGTTTTCTTTGGCTCCCTCTGCTGGACTTGAACCAGCGACCCTCTGATTAACAGTCAGATGCTCTAACCAGCTGAGCTAAGAGGGAATTTATTGTTCCTGGTTAATAATCCTTTTGAAAAAGGAGTGCAATATTAGCATGTTCAAAGCAAATATGCAATATATTTGCCCGAAATATTTAAAAAAACGAAAATATGAGTTTATTAGTAGTAGGAACAGTGGCTTTTGATGCGATTGAAACACCTTTCGGGAAAACCGATAAAATTTTAGGTGGTGCTGCCACATACATTTCATTAGCAGCATCTTATTTTACAAAAAATATTAACTTGGTTTCTGTTGTTGGTGGAGATTTTCCTGCCGAACACATTGAAATGCTGAACAAGCATCAAGTTAATACTGAAGGGTTGCAGATCAAAAAAAATGAGAAAACTTTTTTTTGGGCAGGTAAATATCATAATGATATGAATACCCGTGATACACTTACTACAGAATTAAACGTTCTTGAAACATTTAATCCTATTGTTCCGGATGCATATCAAGATTGTGAATTTTTAATGTTAGGGAACCTCGTTCCAAAAATTCAGCAACAAGTTATCTTACAATTAAAAAAACGTCCGAAATTAATTGTTTTGGATACAATGAATTTTTGGATGGACATTGCTATGCCTGATCTGTTAGCTACAATTGCAATGGTGGATGTATTAGTGATCAATGACGGGGAAGCGCGTCAGCTTTCCGGTGAATATTCATTAGTGAAAGCGGCACAAAAGATATTGGTGATGGGTCCGAAATACCTGATCATTAAAAAGGGTGAGCACGGTGCTTTGTTATTTGATAAGAAACAAGTGTTTTTTGCTCCGGCATTGCCTTTAGAAGATGTATTTGACCCGACAGGTGCAGGAGATAGTTTTGCTGGCGGATTTATCGGTTATATCGCGGAGACAAAAGATATTTCTTTTGAAAATATGAAACGTGCGATCATTTTTGGTTCTGCAACAGCATCTTTTTGTGTTGAGAAATTCGGAACAGAAAATTTGGTTGACTTAACAAATGCAGAAGTGGATAGCAGAGTACAGGAGTTTGTAGATCTTGTACAGTTTGATATTGCATTGGTGTAAAAAGAAAAATTTCAAATTCCAGATTTCACGTTTTAAAATCTGGAATTTGAAATTTTTAAATCGAATATTTTTTTATTTCGTAGCAACAAATAACCCTTCAGCAGTTTCCCAATTCACCACATTCCACCAAGAAGTGATATATTCTACTCTGCGGTTTTGATTTTTTAGATAGTAGGCATGTTCCCATACATCTATGGTTAAAATAGGAGTCCCCTTTATTTCAACAGAATCTAAATTCATCAATGGATTATCCTGATTGGCTGTTGAGGTGATCACCAATTTCCCTTCTTTCGTTTTTACAAGCCATGCCCAGCCTGAGCCAAAACGCTTCATTCCGGCATCTGCAAATTGCTTTTTGAATTCATCAAATGAACCAAAAGATAATTTAATGGCATCTGCTAATTTCCCTTTAGGTTCACCTCCTCCATTTGGTTTCATCATGCTCCAGAAAAGAGAATGGTTGTAGTGCCCGCCAGCATTATTGTGTAAGGCTGCAGGTAATTTTGCTATTTTGTCAAATATAGTATCGAATGTTGCTCCCGCTCCTTCCAAAAGATTTCCGTCATAAGCTAATATGGCTTTATTCAGATTATCTACATATGCCTGATGGTGCTTGCTGTGATGGATCTCCATCGTTAGTTTATCAATATGTGGTTCTAAAGCATCATATGCATAAGGTAATGCGGGCAACGTAAATTTTCCGCCATCGGTAGTTGTACTTTCTTTTTCAAGGAACTCGGCTGCTGTCAATGTTTTGCTCATTACTTTATTTGCAACAACTGCTCCTATTGCAAGCGCTGCTGATTTTTTAATAAAGTCTCTGCGTGAATTGTTGTCCATGGTATTTTAAAAATTAAAAGGTGAAAAATATTATTCTAAACAAATATACGAATAACCAACAGCGATTATCGAATCTATGTATGTTAAAAAATCAAAAAGAAGGAGTGTTTAGAAATTTATTTCAGAATGATTTTTTTTCAAGAATGGGAAATCAAACTTTTTAGAAAAATAAATATATCAAGAAGAGAAAAACACAAATGCAAGTATTCTTTAAGGTTAGTTGTTTTAGACTATCCAAAGAAAATTAAGACTTGGTTCTTTTCAACAGCGAAACCTTTGTTAACATTTATTTTTTTAATGATGCCATCGGCTGGCGATTTGATAATGTTTTCCATTTTCATGGCTTCAAGAACCAAAATCGGGTCACCCTTTTTTACTATATCGCCTTCAGAAACGCGGATATCTAAAACCAATCCGGGCATTGGCGCTTTAATTTCATTTACCTTTTTGGCGTTAAGTTCATCAAACCCCAAGCTCTTCAAAAGCTCATCAAACTTATCTTTGACATTGAGTTGATACTTATTGCCATTGACGCTAACTAAAAAACTTTTTTCGGAAGCATCCGCTTTAATCACTTCTACATTGTAGGAGCGGTTATCTTTAATCACATGGAAGCTTCCGTTTTTTACTTCTATCACATCCCACGAAAAAGTTTTTCCATCAATGGTTCCAGCACTTGCATTTTCCAGTTCAATACTGTGCTCTTTTAGATTGTTCACGTTTACTCTTAGCATGTCACAAATGTAAAGTTTTTTTGAAATTATTTTTCATAAATATGAAGGGGGCTTATGAAAGTCCTTTTTTGTTAATTAATTTGCTTTTAAATAAAATTTAATGCAAGTTTGTTGTTCAACTAAAATTTAAACCCATGATTAAAAAATTATTTTTTACTATTGCGATCTTGCTCTTCGGAACATTCATGTTTGCTAATTCAGTAACAATGGATGTCGCCAAAACGGTTGCAACGAATTGGTATAAACATTATAAACAAAACGGGGTTACCGATTATTCGATCAGCGACTCTTATGAAACAAAGTATAACGGAACAACAACCTTTTACACTTTTCTTTTTAACGCAGGAGGATTCGTGATGGTTCCTGCTGATGACATTATTCACCCGGTTATCGGTTATTCGCTTGAAGGTTCTGTCGACAGATACAATATTCCAGAAAACGCACAAGCTTTTTTAGATGATTACAGTCTTGAAATTTTCAAAAATATCGAAGCTGGTTCTTCAAATGCTGTTACCATTGATGAGTGGAACAAAATTTTGGCAGAACAATTTTTAAAATCTCCTACAGCGGTTGCGGCGATGTGTGCTACCACTTGGGATCAAACTACACCATATAACAACCTTTGCCCTTCCGGCACTCCTACAGGTTGTGTTGCAACAGGAATGGCTCAGATCATGAAAAAGTGGGGATACCCTACAATGGGTGTTGGCTCTCATTCATATATACACGCGACCTATGGAACTCAAACGGCAAATTTTGGTGCTACCACCTATGCTTGGGCGAGTATGGTTAATAGTTATGCTGTTACAACAACCGCAGCGCAGAAAACGGCAGTAGCTACATTAATGTATCATTGTGGTGTTTCAATAAATATGAATTACGCTCCAGCTGGCTCAGGTGCTTATAATACAGATGTACCGGGAGCCTTGATCAATTATTTTTCATACCAGCCAAGTGCTGAAGCAAAGAACAGATCCATGTTTCCAACGGATGCATCATGGGACGCTTTGATCAAAGCAGAAATGGACCAAGGTCGACCTTGTTTATTAGCGGGTGACAATGCCGGTACAAACGGACACGAATTTGTTTGCGACGGTTATAATTCTCCGGTTAACCACTTCCACATTAACTGGGGTTGGGGTGGATCTTTAAATGGCTATTTCTATTTAACAGCATTAAATCCGGGTTCTTATAATTTTAGTTCTGATCGTCAGGCTACTATTCGTATTCGCCCATTATCAAGTGCTGTTCCTATTGCCGACTTCATTGTCAGCAATACAATTCCAGCTATCGCTGCACCGGTTGATTTTACAGACCAATCTCTTAACAGTCCTACATCTTGGTTATGGACTTTTGATGGTGGAACTCCTGCAACATCAACATTGCAAAATCCTACAGGAATTACTTTTGCTACAAATGGTTACCACGTAATTACTTTGACTGCTACAAATGCAGCTGGTTCAGATATCAAAACAAGAGAGCGTTATATTAAAGTTGGTGGAACACCTACTGTTTGGATCAGACAAAACTCTTCTTTTCCTGCTGCTTCCAGAGGTATTGATGAGATCGATATTTTAGATGCAAACACTGTTTGGGCAAAAGGTTATAACGGAACCAACCCAACCGGTTATATTAGAGAATTCACTAAAACAAATAATGGTGGAACAACATGGAATCCTGGATCAATCAATTTTACAGGATCTACAAATTATGGTGTTTCCAACCTTTTTGAGTTCGATTATTTAAATGCTTACGCTTGTATGTTTCCATTAACTGGGACAGGTGGAGCAATTGTGAAAACAACGGATGGCGGAACTACATGGGCTATTCAACCTACTGCTACATTTACGAATAGTTGGGCTGACTTTGTTCACTTCTTTGATGCAAACAATGGAGTTGCAGTTGGTGACCCTGCTACAAGTACCACAGATTTCGTAATTTATACAACCAGCGATGGAGGTACTACTTGGACTCAGGTTTCTACTGGAAGTCTTCCTAATTCATTATCCGGCGAAGCAAGTATAGTAAATTTATACACCGCTGTAGGAAACACAATGTGGTTTGCTACAAATAAAGGCCGTATGTATAAATCAACAAACAAAGGATTGACTTGGGCAGTGAGTACAACAGGTTTTCCATCAAGTTATAACATGCGATTTAAGGATGCAAGCAACGGGATCGCTGTTAGCGACACACTTCCTTACAACATGAAAAAAACGATTGATGGTGGTACTACATGGACAGCTCTGGCTCCTACCGGATTCTTGGTTAAACGACCAGTAATATCATATGTTCCGGGAACGGCATCCAGATGGTTTGACGTTGCATCCTATCCAAGTAACGGTTCTTCATACAGTATCGATGACTGTGCTAGTATGTTAAATGTAGATACAGGGTCTGTTCAGTTTACTGCTGTTTCTTTCTTTGATGTAAACACCGGTTGGGCGGGAAGTTTCAACACAAGTCCTACTGTAGATGGAATTTATAAATGGGACCCTTCTGTTTTAACTGCTACTAATATTGAAGACCAAAAACTAGATGATGTCCTTGTATATCCTGTCCCATCCAAAAATATTGTTAACATTCAGTTGGGGAAAATTGAAGAGGAGAACATGAGTATAGAAGTCTATAATATGTTGGGCGAAAAGGTTATAAGCAAACAAATAAAAGCCGTTTCAAAGGATGTTATCCAGCTTGATTTATCAGATAAAGATGCTGGCTTATACTTTGTTAACATTCATAACGGAACAAAGAAAACAACTAAAAAGATCGCTATCGTTCGATAATTCTTAAATTTTTAGAAAGCGAAAGTCTTATTCAATAAGACTTTCGCTTTTATTTTATATCTCGTTTCTGTATCCTCTTTTATTCTTCTATTTTTACACGCATTCTTAATCATCCTGCTTATGTTTTCGAAAACCCACATTATTGTTATTTCCTCTATTTTGTTTCTCAATTCATGTAACCTGAATAAGAAATCGATTGAAAGAAACAATGATCACTTTACAGTGAATTTGGATACCATTCAGGCGATGCCAAAAAGTGTGGAGCCACTACAATACCAAGCTTCAAGAACTCAGCTGAACGACATTATTCACACAAAACTGGATGTTAGTTTTGATTGGGCGAAACAATATTTATATGGAAAGGCAACCATTACGGTTAAACCCTATTTTTATCCGACAGCGACATTGATTTTAGATGCAAGAGGTATGGACATAAACAAAGTAGACCTTTTTCAAAAAATTGTTCATCCGGCAAGGGCCCCTCAAAAAGGAATTATCTATGAACCGGCTCCAGATGAAATAATTAAAACACCCTTGCAATTCAAATATGAAAATGATATTCTTACTATTCATCTAGATAAAGAATACAAAAATAATGAAGAGTATACCGTTTTTATTGATTACGTTTCTAAACCAAATACAATAAAAAAAGGTGGAGGAAGTGCTGCTATCATTGATGACAAAGGCTTGTACTTTATTAATCCGGATGGGAAAGAAAAAAATAAACCACAACAAATCTGGACACAAGGTGAAACACAATCTAGTTCTGTTTGGTTCCCAACTATTGACAGTCCAAATGAACGGATGACCCAGGAAATATACATGACTGTGAATAAAAAATATGTTACACTTTCCAATGGCGAACTGTGTTCCTCTTTTGATAATGGTGATAGTACACGCACAGATTATTGGAAAATGGATCTGCCACATGCCCCATACCTTGCGATGATGGCTGTTGGTGATTTCGCAATCGTTAAAGATAAATGGAGAGGAAAAGAAGTTAATTATTATGTAGAAAAAGAGTATGAGCCATATGCAAGAAATATTTTTGGTAACACTCCCGAGATGCTTGAGTTTTTCTCAAATAAATTAGGTGTTGATTATCCCTGGAATAAATATTCACAAATTGTGGTGCGCGATTTCGTTTCGGGTGCAATGGAAAATACAACCGCAACTTTGCATAGCGAATATTTGCAACGAACTGACAGAGAATTGTTAGATAAGAATTATGAAGATTATGTTTCGCATGAATTGTTTCATCAATGGTTTGGTGACCTTGTAACGTGTGAGTCATGGAGCAACGTGCCATTGAATGAATCTTTTGCAACCTACAGCGAATATTTGTGGCAGGAATATAAATACGGAACAGATGCAGCTGATCAGCATAGTGCAGAATCCCGTGCAGGATATTTTGCAGAAGCAGAAAGAAAACAAGTGAACCTCATTCGTTTTCAATACAACGATAAGGAAGATATGTTTGATGGACATAGCTATAATAAAGGCGGACAAGTTCTTCATATGCTTCGTAAATATGTTGGTGACGATGCGTTTTTTGCTTCATTGAAGTTGTATTTAGAAACAAATAAATTCTCGGCGGTAGAGATTCATCAATTGCGTCTTGCTTTTGAAAAAGTTACCGGAGAAGACCTAAATTGGTTTTTTAATGAATGGTTCCTTTCAGCAGGACATCCGGACCTGGTAATAAAAACGGCTTATGATGCGGGACAAAAAATTCAAAAGGTACAGATCAAACAAGTACAGGATTTTTCGAAAACACCTTTGTTTAAGATCCCAATGTATATCGATCTATATGTAAACGGCAAAGTTGATCGCGAAAAAATCGTCATTACCAAAGCAGATGAAACATTTGAATTTGCTACAACTTCAAAGCCTAACCTTGTAAATGTTGATGCAGAAAAAATGTTGCTTTGCACAAAGACAGAAGTAAAATCTGTTGATGAGTGGGCTTTTCAATATCGAAATGCCCCATTGTATTTGGATAGAACAGAAGCCATCTCTAAATTGGCAGAACAGGCAAAAGACTCTGTTGCAGCAAAGGTTATTATAGAAGCGCTCAATGATAAATTTAAAAAGAAATTAAAGATAAACTGGTTTTACTTGCCCAAAAGGACGATAAATCTACCGTTCGTGCACTGGCGATAGAATATTTATCTGCTCATTATAAGGATGCTGAGTTGGAAACACTTTATAAAAATGCATTGAATGACAAATCATATTATGTTTTAAGTTCTTCACTTTCTGCAATTGGAAAGTTAAATCCGGCAGAAGCGCTAATAACGGCAAAGCAACTTGAAAACGAAAAAAACAATGATGTGCTTTTTGCTGTTGCTTCACTTTATGCTAACAATGGCTCAGACGAGAACAATGATTTCTTCCTTAAGAACGCCTCAAAATTTAACGGTTACTCATTGATCGGATTTGTTTCGCAATATGGCGCATTTTTACGGAAAGTTCAAAAGGACGAAACGGTGAATGCCGGAGTCGATTTGTTGGCAAGCATTGCAAAAGATGAAAGCATAATTAAATGGGTTGCTTATTATGCAAAAAGATCCATCAAGGATCTTATTACAATGTATGATGATAGAATTAGTTTCGATGCCGAAAAAATTAAAAAATTAAAAGAATCAAATCCGAATGCTGATACTAAGGAGTTGGAGACTCAGATTGAGAGTGCAAAAGCTCAAAAGCAAAGAATATCAGATGTTTTTATTTCGATAAAATAAAAATACGGATTGATTTCGTCTTCGTTCTGTTTGACACAAGCGAAGTATACGAGGTCATATTGAGCCTGTCGAAATATGTGCGATGGCTTCTCACGCCTTTCGACACTTTGGCTTAGCTCAGAGTGGTAGCCGCAATCTTCCTTCTGCCTCCTTTCCTGAACTCAATCAAAGGGAAATATTGTGTTGCTATGTTGGGTGCTCAGTCTTCTAACATCCACAAGGCGGCATTTAACTCGCTTGTTGCCTTATTGTTTTTTTGCTTTTCTGAAATGGAAATGCCTTTTCTATAAGTGGCTATCGCCTTTTCTGTTTCTTTACATTCTTCGTAATACTTTCCTAATTGATAATATGCACCAAGATAGTTTTCATCTTTAGAAAGTAATAATTCAATAAGTTCGACCGCTTTTTTTACGTCACCTTCTTTTGCGTATTCCAATGCCAATGCATAGTTTAAGAAAGAGTCGTTTGGCTCATTCTCGATCATTTCTAAAAGTTGATTCAGTCTTGACAATCTATTTTTTTATTGAGTATTATTAACGGATTTCTCTTTTGAAAAAAAAGAGTAAAGTTTAATCGTATATAAATTATTTTTTATTGATATCAACAAGGCAGTGACCGAGGATATAATTAAATGACCGATTTAAATTGTTTCAGAAAGCGGACATCATTTTCAAAAAATAAACGAAGGTCTTTCACTTGATATTTTAGCATCGCAATGCGTTCAATGCCCATTCCGAAAGCGAAGCCACTGTATTGTTTACTGTCGATCTTACAATTATCAAGTACAGCAGGATCGACCATTCCGCATCCTAAAATTTCTACCCAACCTGCTCCTTTGCAAATATTGCATCCGTCACCGTTACAAAACGGACAAGAGATATCCATCTCTGCACTTATCTCCGTGAAAGGAAAATAAGATGGACGTAACCGGATCTTTGTTTCTTCGCCAAACATCTCTTTAGAAAAATATAAAAGTGATTGTTTCAGATCTGCAAATGAAACTTTTTTATCAATGTATAAACCTTCAACCTGATGAAACTGGCAATGTGCACGCGCAGAAATTGCTTCATTGCGATAAACACGACCCGGAGAAATGGTGCGGATAGGCGGTTCTGTGCCTTCCATGATATGAACCTGTACGGATGATGTTTGTGTCCGTAAAACGATGTCAGGATTTTCACTTATATAAAATGTATCCTGCATATCACGTGCAGGGTGATCTGCAGGAGTATTTAAAGCTGTGAAATTATGCCAATCGTCTTCAATTTCTGGTCCATCAGAAACAGTGAATCCAATCCTGGAAAATATTTCAACGATCTGATTTCTGACAAGTGATAAAGGATGACGGGAGCCTACAGCGATGTTTTCTGGAGGAAGAGTGAGGTCGATCGTGTTGTCTGTTACATCATCAGAATGTTCGAATTTTTCTTTAAGATGGTTGATCTTGTCCTGCGCTTTATTCTTGAGTTCATTTAGTTTTTGTCCAATATCTTTTCGCATTTCAGGAGCAACTGTTTTAAAATCGTCAAACAGTTCGGTTACTTTCCCTTTTTTGCTAAGTATCTTAATGCGAAATTCTTCCACATGCTCTTTGGTGCTTGCAGAAAATGCTTCAATTTCGTTTAATAATTCTTCAATACGGTCTTTCATTGTTTTCAAAAATATTTGCGAAGTTAAGGAATAATTGAAACACTTATGATTCGAATATCCTCAATTGGCCGGGCATTTTTATCCGTTTTTTGAGCAGCAATCAGGTCAACTATTTCCAAGCCTTCGTATACTTCACCAAAAACGGTGTATGTATTATCCAATGTGGGTGTTCCGCCAATGGTGGTATAGGCTTTTATTTGTTCTGGAGTAAATTTATAAAGTGGCACATTTGGAAACTCTTTTTCCACTTTAGCATCAAAAATGTCGTTGATGTATTTCATACTATCCGCTTTTTCTTCTTTTGAAAAGCGTTTATAGTCATCTATGTAATGTTTGTTTTCGCTTAGTTTCACAAAAGAATTAAAAAGGGTTCTTTTAGTGATTTTTAGTGCTTGTAGTTGAAGTAATGAATCGGTGAAGACTTTACCTTGAACAATATAAAATTGCGACCCTGATGATGCTTCCAAAGGATTATCCAGGTCGCTCTCGCGTGCTGCAGCCAAAACACCCTTTTTGTGAAAAACAGAACGGTTTATTTCTGCCGGAATAGTATATTTCGGACCTCCTTCTCCCAAAACTTGTCCAGGTAAAGCATATTTAGAATCAGGGTCGCCTCCTTGAATCATGAATTTTTGAATAACGCGATGAAAAAGCAGACTGTCAAAATAATGTTCTTTTGTTAATTTGAGGAAATTGTCGCGATGAAGCGGAGTTTCATTATAAAGTTTGATCTTTATATCTCCATAATTAGTTTTGATAAGTATATTAATGTTTCCGGAATCGTTAATATTAGCGGAGTTAAATGACACCAAAAACAAAAAGATCACAAAAATGAAAGAAAATCTACATAAAAGTTTTTTGTTATTCATGATTTTTTGATTAAATTTGTTAATTGTAAAGATAAATAAGTCTTACATCCGTTTTACCGAAAACAGTTTTAAAAAAATACAAAAATGAAAACCATTATTTTCAAAATTTCAACAGTTCTGGGGATTATTGTGTTATTGACAGTAATGTTTGTTTCTAGCTCTTGTAACAAAGATAAAACGTGTCATGGCAAAGTAACCGTTGTTGACACTGTAGGTAATCCTGTTGCAAGTGCGACAGTAAAACTTTCTGCCCCATCTGTAAATGGTGATGTTGTATATGATGGTATTACCGACGGTTCTGGCCAAGTTAGTTTCGATGTTAAATTACCTGCTATATTTGATGTTGTTGCTAAGAAGTCATCATACCCAGGAATGGCTGGAGTTGGTGTTATTCGTTTAGATGAACCCGGAAAAGATGCAGAGGTAACTGTAAAAATTCAGTAATTAGGGCTGAACATCCATTGACTTAAAATATTCAATAATCGCTTGTTTTATTATTACTTGCTGTTGTTCCGGTTTTAACGGGGGCAATTTTTCTGACGTTTTCCAGTGCGGCCAACCGTCTTTGTCTAATCCCTCATATTCATAATATCCATAAGGAGAAAGCAATGTGCAAATAGCAATGTGCAGTACATCTAATTTCTCATTCTTTGAGAGCTGTATCTTTCCTTTTCCTAATTCTTGCAATCCAATAATAAAAAGCACTCCTTGCATATCAATATCGCTGCCAAATTGTTTTGCGATATGTTTA
>JAPLDC010000037.1:13561-25267 GCA_026391935.1 Bacteroidota bacterium
CCATAAATTATAAACACCTATCTATTTTAAGAATAGATAGGTGTTTATAAAATAGGATAACACTATTGTTTGATGACCCGAATGGTTCGCGTTTGTTTATTTTGGAGTTGAATATTAATTAAATAAGTTCCTGCTTTCCATTGATCTGTACAAATTGTATTTGGATTTTTTTCTGTTTGAATTAAGCGACCTTGTATATCAAATATTCTTACTTCTTCAATGGCAATTGCCCCCGTATTTTCAAGTGTAAAATTGCTTGTTGTCGGATTTGGGTATGCGTTAATTAGTTTTATTAGATCAATTTCATTTACCCCAACAGGCATAGTGATTATTTCTATATATGTTAGTGAGCCTCCAAAATTGCCAGTTGATGTAGCTATTGGCCATATTACAATCACATTAATATCATAATGGTATCTATTAGGATTTACTGGAGTGGACACATCGTATAGCGGAAATAAGATAAAAGACAGACTATCCCCGGGAGCGATAGTGTAGGATCCAAAATAGGTTGTATCTACCGTATGAAAAAGAAAACCCGATGTATCCTGAACATAAGTAATAAAATGCAGGCTGTCTGCAAAGGCTGATGAACCATTATTAACAAGCCAAAACGAAATGCTATCCGAAGATCCAGAAGGGATTGTGTCGTGCCCAATTGAAACAGAATAAGGGCTGATTCCTATTGAGTCTTGCGCTTCACTTTTTACTATAAAAAGAAATAATGGCAACGCGATTAAAAGAATGTGCTTTTTCATGGCTCAAATGTTAAATTTTCGGGATGTTTTATATTCAAAAGTATTTAAATATAACGGCATATTAAATTAATTTTGTAATTTTCTTACGTATTCAAAAACATAAAGATGAACATACTTCCCGAAGTAATTGGCAATATGAATAAAGAGGAAATTCGAAATTTCAAACTCTTTATAAATCGGACAGAAAAGGCAACAGCAAGAAAAGATGAGCTGTTATTTGATCTTATCCGCAAACAGTTTCCCGCATATAACGAGCAAAAAATATTATTGAAATTATATCAAACTGACGATAAAAATGCGCTGTATCGTCTTAAAAACAGGCTGTTTGAGGATATAGGAAAAAGTTTGACTTTGCATTATTATGATTCTACCGAATACAATATTATTTTAAATTATTTATTTCTTTCGCGATTATTCCAAGATAAAGGGCAAGCAAAAACAGCCTTTTATTATTTAACAAAGGCGTTCCGGAAGGCTAACGAAAACGAATACCTTGACTGGCTGGATATTATTTATAGCGAATTCATCAAACTTTCGCATGAAACACTTGAGATCAATCCGGAAGAATATATTCAAAAAAGAAAGGATAACCGATCAAAACTAAATAAGGTACAAGAGATAGACGATATACTGGCGGCATTAATTTACCGGATAAAAGTTTCGCAAAACTTTGCAAAACAAAACACAGAGATTCTTCAATTATTACAAAAAACTGTGAACGATTTTTCGAAAAGCAAGGATGTGAAAAACAGTCCGGTCTTGCGATTCAAGATTTACCAGTCGGTAAGCCGCATCCTCCTCCAACAACAGGATTTCAAATCGTTGGAAAAATATTTATTGAAGACATACGATGAATTTACCAAGGAAAAATTGTTTAATAAAAACAATCACGATACAAAACTTCAGATGCTTACTTATTTGATAAATTCTTTATTTAAAAATAAAAAAATCGATCTTTCTTTAACCTATGCGGATAAGCTGAAATCAGCGATGGACGAGTTTGGAAAGCTGTTGCATGACAAATATTTATTTTATTATTATAACTCTTTGGTGATCAATTATTCGGTAAAAAATATTGACAAAGCAATCGAGATACTTCATGAGGCGAAAGACAATAGTAGTATCAAGAAGCTTTCAATTTATAATGTATTTGTGTATTTGAATCTTGCCGTATTGAATTTCGACAAGAGAAATTTCAAGGAATCGTTAAAAAACCTTGTAAAACCTATGATGCAGGATGCATTCAAGCATTTGGATGAGGCGTGGCATTTAAAACTGGCTGTTTTTGAATTAATGATCCGCTATGAACTGAATGATTTTGATTATTTAGAACATAAAATGGAAAGGGTAAAAAAGGAATATGCCGGATTATTGAAAAAGGAAGAGTATGTTCGTCAAAAGCAAATTATTTATTTGATCGATCGTATGGAAAAGTCGGAAGGGCTTAAAAAAGACAAGCAACTGTTAAAGGAAATTAACGCGTTGCTTGATGGAATAATGTTAAATAGTACTTCGGATACTGATATTATTAATTAGGGCGATTGGTTGAAAGGGAAAATCAGTTAGCTGCCATATTAAAATCTAATACGACCTTGCTTCCGTTGTCTTCGAAGGAAACTTTGTCGGCAAGATTGCGCATTAAGAATACACCGCGACCGTTTGGGTTTTCAATATTCTCAGGATTTGTCGGGTCAGGTAGTGTGTCGTAGCTAAAGCCTGTTCCTTCATCTTTTACAATAAAAGAAACGTGGTCGGGGAAAGATTTAAAAAAGATGTCTATGTTTTTTTGAGGATTCGCTTGGTTACCATGATAAATAGCATTATTTACCGCTTCAGTTATTGCAACGAGAATATTCCCATAATAATCTTCGCTGATATTAAAAAGATCGCACACATCTTCAATCATACGCTCAACAAGAATGATGTTTTCTGCTCTCGAAGCGATTCTTATTTTTTGATTTTCTGCAAGCACCATATTAGTTTCCAAAGTTGTTAAAGTATTGGTTTACTTTTGACTTATAGAAAGGAGTCAATGACGGTGGAACCGTTTTCAGTAATTCCGTTTCTTTTTGTTTCAAGAGGTTATACTCTAAAAAATCATTAGGGTTACTAAAATTTTCATTTTTTGCTTCATTTGATTGTCTTTTTTCATCCATTTCTCTCTCTTTCTCCGCTTTCTCGCTCTCCAAAAGGCGTGTCAAAATTTCTTCCTGACGGTTAATTGTTTCCTGACTGATCATTTTATTAACAAGATCCGTCTCCGTTTCTTCCATTTTTTCTGCAATCTTACTCATTCCTCCGGCACCCTTTCCATCTTTATTGATCTGGTCCGACATTTTTTGCAGCTCTTGTCGCAATGCGGCCTGCTGCGCTGCCAGTTGAGCCAATTCCTGACTCATTCCACCTGTTCCCATACCGGGTTTGGTTCCCGGCTTATTACCGCCTTTTTCCATTCCCTCTTTCAATTTTTTTATCTGTTGATTAATCTGTTCCTGCATTTGTCTCATGCTTGCCATCGATGGCTTTTGCCCCTTACCACCGGGTTTGTTGCAGCTTCCACTGCCAGGTTTTCCTTTTTTTGCTGCTTCTTGCATTTGCGACAATGCCTCACTCAGCATCAGCGCAAGATTGTTGATAGAGGTCATCGCGAACTGCTGACGGCTAAGCGCTTCCTGTTTATGATTTTTTCCATCAATTGAAGGAGTTTGCGCCTCGGTAACTTCATCAAGGGCTTTTTCCATATTCATATTGATGGCACTTATCTCTTTATTCACCGCAGCAGCAATTTGAGGGACACGTTTGCTTAACGCCAATAAAGTATCTTCCACCATTTTTGCATCATCCTTCAATTTTTTCTGTTTCTGATTGATCTTTACAAATTGTGGATCATTCGTTTTGGTCTTAGTGAGTTCATTCATCAAGGCTTCTTGTCCGAAGGAAAGTTGAAGAATATTTTCCAATAAACCTCTCATCTTATCAATGTCCTCACCATCTTTTTGTTCTTGTTCCTGTTGTTGAGCCTGCTCCATCTGCTGACTCATTTCCTCCATTTTTTTAGCCGCCTCCTTTTGAGATTTAGACGCCTCTTTCTTTTTCTTATCGTTCAGTTGATCACTGCTTTTTTGCATTTCTTTCTGAACCTCATCTTGTTTTTGATCCGTGTTTTCAAGTTTCTTTGGCTCCTCCAGTTCGCTATTCTTTTTTTCTAGCTCTTTCAGATCTTTCTTTATATCATCAAACTTTTTATTCAATTCATCTTGCTTGTCTTTTTGCTCCTTTGCATCCGACTTTTTATCTTCTGATTGTTTTGCTAGTTCATCTTGTTTTTTTGACAGATCATTTAGCTTATCGATATTCTCCTGCAGTTTTTGTTCCACTTCCAATTGCTTAAAGATCTCAAGGTTACGATCAAGCTCCTTCATCAGATCTTTATTCTCCAATTTCATTTTTTCCAAAGCCTCTTGCACTTTGTCCTTATCCAACTTTTCTAAAAGTTTTTGCAGCTCATCATATTTTGCTTTCAACTCAGGAGTCATTACTTTATTGAACAACTCTTCCAGTTGTTTTTGCTTTTCAAGCATTTCATCGTCAGGCTTTTTGTATTCGTTTTTTTGCTCGTTATTTTGTTGGTTTTCATTATTTACTTTCTCAACTTTTTTCTGAAGATCTTTTTGTTTTTCAAGCAGTTCTTTCAGTTTCTTTTTTTCATCCCAGGAAAGATCTTTCTTCTCAGCAACTTTTCGTTGTAGGTCTGCTAATTCTTTTTGAACTTCTTTTGCCTGACGAAGACTTTCTTCAAGATCGTCCTTGATTTTATTATTGTTTTTATCAGTGTTTTCCTCTAATTCTTTTAGTGTGGGTGCTTTAAAGATCATTTTCTGTGATCGTGAAGATTTGCTTCCATTCACCCCGTCATTGTCCCATACTTCAAAATAATATTCAATCTGATCACCCGGAGAAACGCCTATAGAAGTCATATCCCAATAATGATAAAATTGATCTTGCGTTGACAACTTGCTTACTGCAATAGGAATACTATTGGTCGTCATCTTTTTAAAATTATCGCTTGTCGCCGTATCGTTGCTGGTGATAAAACGGTAATTGAAGGAAAGCTTATTGAAACCGTAATCATCTTTTATTTCACCACGAAAAGAAATACGTTTATCCGAAGTGGAATCTTTCTTTTCAGTAACAGTTATTTGAGGAAAGGCATCAGGAATAACATTTATAGCGTATGTAACAGAGTCTTTGCTTTTCAAGAATTGATTTGATGTGGTTACAGAATAGGATTTATCATGGAACAAACGAGTGGAATAAATGAAATTGTTTTCACTTGTCGGGGCTACAGTAAAAGATGTATCGTTAAAATTCAACCGTAGCTGTTTAGTATTTTGAGTGTTGAAATCCCAGCTAAGTTTAGTGCCGGCTGGCACAACCAGGTCCCCGGTATTTTTAACAACCTCATCTTTTTTGTTCAAATATTTAGGATAAGCAATGGCGATATCAAAATTCAATAGAATTGGATTTGGCAAAGCAACTAACTCATATTCCTTCGATTTAAAGCCATCAGCAGCAAGCTGGAACAAAATATTTTTCTGAACATTCTTAAAAACATAGTTGAAGTTTACAATGTTTTCTTTGTCGAGCTTAAATTCATTCCCGTCAATTTCAACATACACAACATCCGGAACTTCATCTCCGGTAAGTTTTACTTTTAGCTCATAATCTTGCTGAGCAACAGTTTTAAGCTCCGTATTCGTAATCACAAATTGAAAAGGAGCTTCCTTCTCGAAATATTCACTGTGTTTTACCAAACGTTTTGTTCCATCGGTAATGATACTTGGTGCGGCAAATAAGATAACGGTTATGATCAAAATTGGCAATAGTGCATATTTTAAATATTTCCTGTTTTCAGAAAAATCAACTGCGGAAGAAAATGGGATTGGTTTTAACTCTTTTGTTTTTTGATTGATGCTTGCTTCAATTAGTTGATAGTTGTTAGTTGTTGGTTGTTGGTTTGTGTCCCGCAACGACTGCAATTGTAATACATTCAAAAGTTTGTCTTGCACATTTGAAAAGTGTTTTCCAATTATTGCAGATGCCTCTTCATGCGAAATTATTTTCCCGAAATGATAAAGTTTAGAAACAGGGATAGCGATATATTTCACCAACATAAATCCTGTTGCTAAAACAAACGAATAAAATAAAATTGTTCGGATCGTAGAATTGAAATGAGCAAAATATTCCAATGCAGTAACGGCAACAAAAAAGAGCAATACCAAGCCAATACTATAAATTAATCCGCGTAAAAGCTGATTTTTATAATATTTCCGGATGAATTCATCCAGTTTTTCAATCAAATTGTTATAATTGCTAGACATCCTATTCTATAACGCTGTTTTTGATGCTTTGTTACACCTTCAAAGATAATGAATTATTAACCTTTTTCTATCGTGGATTTGGTTAAAAAAACGCAAACAATTTGCTGTGGTGTTATTTTTTTTAAAGAAAGGCGGGAAAGTAATCAGAAAAAACGTTTGCTGGATTGAGACTTGAGCCTCTTTTAGTAATTGGTTCAATACATTCTTCTGTGGTTTTATCTTTGTAATAGATGCATAAGGAGTTTTATTATAATTAATAGATCAGATAGAAATCTTGACTTTTATATCTAGTTTATTTTCCATGAGCAAATTACTTGCAATTGATGGAAGCTGTTATTAATTTTACCGAGTACGATAGTTGACAGATTATGTATCAGTGATGTAAAACAATAAAGCAAATTGAAGAATATTCTATTAAGTAAAACTTACTCTATATTCCCAAAACATTAATTCGATTATAAATTTGTAAGCAAAAAATTATATAAATAAAATTTGCAGAATACTTTTACAAAAGTGCCATTCTTATTTTTTTATTTTTTCAAGCTTTTTAGTTACATTCTTGACCAAAAATACATTATAGAAAATGAAAAATCTTTTTCTTTTTTCGCTACTGTGCTGCATGTATACGATTTCAAACGCACAGAAATGCCTTCCTTTTATAAATGATCAAGGTAAATATGGTTTCAGAGATTCACTATTTAATGTTCTGATAAAGCCTGAATTCAATCTTGTTGGCGAATTTCATGAAGGGCTTGCAAGGGTTAATATTGGTAATGTTTTTAATACAGAAACATTTGAAACGAGTTTTGGAAAGTTTGGATACATCGATCAACAAGGGACAAAAACAATTCCAATAAAATATGATTACGCTGCAGATTTTTCTGAAGGATTTGCTTCCGTCAAGGAAGGTGAACACTGGGGATTTATTGATAAGACGGGCAAAGAAATAACTGCATTTGTTTATGATACAGTTGGTGATTTTAATAATGGCCTGGCTTGCGTAGTTAAGGGGGATTTTTATGGCTTTATTGATAAGGAAGGTACAGAGAAGATTCCCTTGATCTATGAATATGAAAGTGCTTATATTCTTAGTCATTTCAAAGAAGGATTTGCGCATACAAAAAAAAATGGATTGTTTGGATTTGTGGATCTTTCTGGGAATGAAGTTGTTCCTGCGAAGTATTTTTTTACCGGAGATTTCAACGAAGGAATGGCTGTGGTGAATGGGGGCTGGGGTAGTGATTGGGGGAAAAGCGGGTTTGTAAATTATGAAGGCAAGGAGGCGATTCCATTGAAATATGTTAGCACCAAAAGTTTCTCTGAAGGGTTGGCTACAGTAGCTCTTCGGAATGGTAAGAATGAAATAAAATGGGGATTTATTGAAAAATCAGGAAAAGAAATTACTCCAATGATTTATGATACTACTGGCTTTTTCATTGAAGGGATGGCTTGTGTAGTGATAGGAAATAAATTTGGCTTTATTGATAAAACGGGTAAGGAGATCATTCAGATTAAATATGACTATGATGAAATAAATACACTCAGTTATTTTAATAATGGTTTAGCTCAGGTGAAAAAAAAGGGATTGTTTGGATTTGTTGATAAAACAGGGAAGGAAGTTGTGAGTCCCAAATATACTTATATAGAGGATTTTTATGAGGGAATGGCAATGGTTAATATCGGCTTTAATTACAGCAGAGAAAAAAATAGATATATTGATGGGCAGTGTGGCTACATTAACCATGAAGGGAAAGAAGTAATTCCATTAAAATATAACAGTGCACTTTTCTTTTCGGAAGGGTTGACTGCTGTTTCTATTTTGGATGATAAAGGCGAAGAGAAGTGGGGCTTTATTGATGCGACAGGAAAAATAATGGTTCCATTCAGATATGATAATGTTCTTTCCGGTTTTGTGAATGGTCGTGCAAAAGTGTATATGGATTCTGTAAATAAAATTGAGTTTATCTATAAAAATGGCAAAGACTTTTTTGATGAAGATTCAGAGTTTGATGAGGACGATGAGTGATCTTAAATCACAAACCTCGGTTAACAATTGTCTGTGACTATTACTAACCGAGGTTTGTTGATTTTTCTTTTAAACTCAGATCTCTTTTGTGTTTTTTGGATTCTTTGCAAAAGTTCTAGTATAAAGAACTACTGCCCATCTTTCAATATCTGAAAGTTTTAGTTTGAAGGATGGCATAGGTTTTCTTCCTTCAGTTGTTTTCCAAAAAAGTTCTCCGTCAGAAGATTTAGTATAACGGTCTGAAGTAAAGTCTCCGCAAGAAATATCGATATTTTCCGCTTTTATTCCATCTCCTTTACCTGTTTTTCCATGGCAGGATTTACAATTAGTATTCCAGACTTCTTTTCCGGTTGCAAGAATGCCTTCGTCAGCCTTGATCTGGCTTACCATTTTAGCATTTTTTTCCGGACAAGGCCATGGACTTCCGTCAGGCTTTCCACCTAGATTATTTGTTTTTGAAATGATAAAGCCTGTGGTAACTACAAATCCTACTAGGATCAGTGCTACAATTTTGATTGATTTTTTCATTTTTTTTAAGATTTAATTGATTGTTTTTTTATTTGTTGAACTCGCATTTTTATTTTTTTCCTCATTGATTATTTATTTTAAGTAGTGAATTTGTTCAGTTTCAAAAGATACATGATGAATAAATTATGGCTTATAATCTAAACCACTCTTTTTCATTTTGAAAAATAAGAGGTAAAGTATATATCCCATGGTGCCCCATATACCTACAATAATAGCATTGGAAATAATGATCAAGTATAATGGTGCATTTGATCTAGAAGCCCACAATTCTCTTTGGCTGATTTTTGATTCATACTTTGCTTTTGTTCCCCATTTGGCTATAACTTGATCTGAGATCGCATCATCATCATCCATTTGTGCTATTAGAATAATATTACCAAGTGAATCTCCTGGCAGTTTCTTTTCATATGAAACAGTTGCTTCACCATTTTCATCTGTTGATTCTGCTAAGGCAATTGGCATTAGTCCAAAAAATCTTTTCACATAAAAATTTACATCGCTACCTTTTACCGGTATGGTGTCATCTATCATTACAATTGCTTTGCAGGTCTTGGAGCTATCTGTTTCAATTATTTTCAATTTGAGTTTTGGTTCTCCATCCTGTGCAGATAAAACCATTGGAATCGAAAAAGCAACTACTGTAAGAAGCCTTACAACCATTTTATTTTTTAAATAATTTTTCATAACATTTCTGGTTTTATAGGTTTATAAATTTTTTGCATATTGACACCATCACCTTCCGCTACTTCCCATATTGAAATGATTGGGAAAAATCTTGAGAAGACTGTTATTATTAATAATAGGGCGGCAAATGTTGCTGCAACAATTGTCATTTCAACTAAGCTTGGGAAATAGTGCATCCATGATTCAGGTACATCTTGAATAGGTAGAAATGGATGTGAAAGCCCTGGAACCACTATCAGATATCTTTTGAACCATGCTGCGATCACTGCAAAAATAGCTATGACTGTTAAAGGAAGTGGTTTGCGCATTGCTCGAAACATTGGAAGTATCGCAGGGATCGCTATACCAAATAGTACTACCAACCAATACGTCGGAGCTGTTTTTCCAATGAAAAGATCTAACAAGTGATTGGCATGCAGGCTACTCATTTTATATGCTGGAACTACATATTCATTTATATTGAAATATAAATAACAGAATGAAAGGAGAACAAGCATTTTTCCTAATACATCAAAATGTTTTTCTTCCAGATATTTTTCAAGACTATATACTTTTCTAAAAACATAAACGGCTACAATCATTCCTGCTGCACCTAGAGCAAATGCTCCTGAAACGAAATAGGGTCCGAAATTAGTACTGTCCCATTCTGGGCGAAGTGTTGTAGCAAAGAGCCATGCTGTAACTGTATGTATTGAAATACCGAGCGGAATAACCATTATGGCTAATACCTTTACACTTTTCTTAATTATTTTCCACTGTTCAGGTGAACCATTCCATCCGAATGATAATTTTTTGTACATCCATTTTTGCCATGCCGGTTTATTTGTGAGTTTGTCTCTGCAAATAACAATTCCCGGTATCAATGGCATGAATAGAAGTAGACAACTTGCTGTAATGTATGTCATAATTACAATTACATCCCAAACAATCGGTGATTGAATTCTTCCGTAGGTGAAGAGGAAATACAGTCTTTCCGGTCTACCCATTGCAGCTACGATACATACACCTGCCATTATAATGGATGCAACAGCAATTATTTCAGCGATACGAGTTAAAGGCCGGTACCATTCAAACTTTATTAGTTTAAGTATTGCGGACATCAATGCGCCAATTAAACTAAGTGCAACATAAAAAACAAAAGTTGAAATGTAAACGCCCCACATGGTATAATCCCGCAATGAGATGG
This sequence comes from Bacteroidota bacterium, assembly GCA_026391935.1. Classification (GTDB taxonomy): domain Bacteria; phylum Bacteroidota; class Bacteroidia; order 2-12-FULL-35-15; family 2-12-FULL-35-15; genus 2-12-FULL-35-15. Next base: position 24,125 of record JAPLDC010000037.1, read on the forward strand.
TTTCATATTTGCTTTTTGTTTCTTGCAAATAATAAGCATAAAGTCCACAAAGACAGATAGCGATCAAAAACGCTATCCATATTTTACCGGCTCTGCCAATTTTTTGAATCGGACGAAGCAATTCTTCTTCCATCAAATTATACTTTTGAATTTTACTTTTTCCAGCGGCAACGTTTTGCTTTTCTTTATAAAGATTAAGCTCTTCCTCCATCACCCTGTACTTTTCAATTTCATCAATTCCGGATGCATCTCTTTGCATTTCCATTACTCCGTTTTCGGATTTGGTTATTAGCTTTTCCATGAAATTTTATTTTTATATTTTTTAAAATAATTATTCTTCAGTATTTCTTATTTCTTTTGCTTCCTCGAAAGGGAAAAGACGTTTGTCTGGTGGCAGATAATATACTCTCGGTTTTGTTCCCAAAGTATCAAACTGTCGGTAGCCGGCTCTCTCACTGAGTAAAGCAGATAGCTGGAATACTTCTTCACCATTTGTTACAGTATCCTCATTTTCATCTCCATAAAAAATAACACCATTCGGACACTTCTTTACACATGCAGGTAGTTTTCCTTGCGCAAGCTCATCCGGACAACCATCACATTTAGAAACAGTTCCTACTATACTTGGATCACTTGATTTGCATCTTTCCGGATCGTTTTTATGTTTCTCGAAATTTTCTACTTGCTTCGGACTTCCGAAATTGAATGTTCTTGCAGAATATGGACATGCTGCCATGCAAAATTTGCAACCAATGCATCTTTCCGCATCAACAACCACTAAGCCATCGCTTCTTTTAAATGTAGCGTCAACCGGACAAACTTTTGTGCATGGTGGATTGTCGCAGTGATAACACATTTGAGGAAACCAGTAAGGAGATTCCATTTCTACGTCCTGCATTTTCTTTACTTTAATCCATTCAACTGGGGCGATCAAATTGTGCTTTTTTTGGCAACCTTCTATACAAGCCCTCTTGTTTTCACATCTCGCCAGGTCAATTACTCTGACAAATTTTTTGCCTGGAATACCCTCTCTGATGTTTAGTCCCGGGCTGCTGCAGCCTGAAGCTTTTTTCACCATTGCACTATCAACTTCAACTAATTTTCCATCTGTTGTTAATACTTTAACTTTTTCACCAGAATTTT
>JAPLDC010000140.1 GCA_026391935.1 Bacteroidota bacterium
AGCAATCTTTAAAAATTTGTTTGCAATTTCTAATGGAACTTCTTCTTTAAACGCACCAATCTGAACTTTGAATACAATACCGGAATCAATTGGCATTGTTTTGCTTGGATTTGCTTCTGCATTTACTTTTTCATTCACAAAAGGGGTTGTTGTTTTTATTACGGCAGGTTTAACCTGATTATTATTGATCGCATCAACTTTTGAAGGAACAGTATTTGACAATTCGTCCGGATTAGTATTACTCACAGGATTGTAAACTACTTGAGAGGCAGCTGCAGAAAATGTAGGCAATTTATTCATTTTCGGATCAGTTGAAAAAACAGCATTTCCCTGAGAAATGAGTTGTGCTGCTTCAGGTATTGAAATACGCTTACCGTTATAATAAGCTGTGACAAATGCATCTTTTATTCCTGCATCCACGATCATGTTCTTCGCTTCTGTAGCACGACCAACATTATTATAAATTCCCGAATTGTATCTTAAATTTCCATTCTGCGCTGTTTCAGTATATAAAGGCTGGATATTATACAACTTATTTGCTGAAACAGGTTGAGAATAAACGCCAACCTGAATAGTATAGAATAATCCGCTAACGACTGATACGTTTTGCGCAACTGCCGGAATGGTAGTCTGAGTAGCAATATTATTTACAGGCGTTTGAGTCGTTGTAGTATTCGCAGGCGATTGACTTGAAGAATTTGTAACTGAATTATCTACAGTATTCGTTATATTATTAGCAATTGTATTTTGGGCAGTTTGATTATTTAACGGTAAGGTTTCACCCGTCATGCCCAAAGCTTCTACCATTGAAATTCGTTTTCCATTAAAAAATGCTACCACAAAGGCATCTTTATAACCAAGATCTCTAATTTCTCCTTTTACTTTATCAGCTGTTGCAAACTTCGTAAATAAACCTGCTGTATAGCGAATGAATCCTTGCGGAGTTGTTTCTCCGGTAATTGGTGACATTCCTGTAAAAAGATTTTGAGGTATAGGATTTCTGAAAGCACCGATTTGAACTTTAAAGATCAAACCCTCAGGCAATTTACTATTCACAGGAATAGGTTTTGATGCTGAATAAACGGGTGTAGTTGTTTTCACAAACACTTCGCTAGTTTTTGTTAATGGAAGCTTTGCTTCCACATCATTCGTTTTTACAGTAGAATTTGAAGCGGGAATAGTTGTTGAATTTATTGTCCGTTCTTTTGTATTTGAAGCATTATCGCTTGCGTTATTGCCAATTGTATTATTAACGGCAACATCATTTGTTTTAACAGTTGCATTTGTGGCAGAATTATTTGTCAGGTCTATTGTTTTTGTAGTATTATCACTTGTATTGTTGTCAATATTGTTGTTAACTTTAACATCATTTGTTTTTAAGGAATTATCCTTTGAAGAATTATTTATTGAAGCAATGTTTGCTGATTTATTTGTATCATCTATTTTACTATCATTTGCTGTGTTTATTGCATCGTTATTCGTTTTTGTTGCGTTATCCGAAACGGCATTGTTCATTTTTGTAGAATTGTCCGATAGCTTATTAGCAGTTGAGTTGTCTACTGAATGTATGTTATTATTTACAGCAACATCCGTAGTATATTTTAAATATATATCATTTGCTTTCTTCTGTTTTTCTAATGCGATCATTTCATTCTTATACGCATCTTCAAAAGCTGTTTCTTTTTCAAAATAATTTGATGCGCTATTTGCCAAGTCACGTGATTTTTGAGCACGTATAAAATACATATCAGCATCCTCTTTCATTAATTCAGCTATCGAAATATCATCTGCTGTATTCCCCTTAGTAGCCAGAGCAAACTGTTCCAGTTTATTCTGATTATCCAAAAAATCCGTTTTATTTGCAACTGCAATAATTTGAGCAGCTTCCGACTTTTTATTTTCGGATTGTTTTTCAAGTTCTTCTGCTTCTGCATAAATGGCGTTTTTGGTCGTTATATTATTTTCTGAAGCAGCTTTTGATTTCAAGTCATTCGATTGAGAAATAAAATCTTCAGCCTGTTTATTTAATTCATTCGATTTTTTTGACTGCTCAGCAGATGCTGCTGACTTGTAAGCAAACACTTTTTCGGTAGATTTACTAGTTGCCGCATCCGATGTATTTTCATCTGTATTCGAATCAATATCCTTAACAGCAGTATTATCATTATTTTTCGTTGTATTGTCAGTTACATTATTGTCTTTTGAATTTGTAACTGCAACATCATTTGTATTCGTTGCATTATCGA
>JAPLDC010000164.1 GCA_026391935.1 Bacteroidota bacterium
AAACTACATTTTGATGAACTATACAAACTGGTTGAATCAGGTGAAATTTCTGATAGTTTGACTGTGGCTGCTGTTTTGAAAACAAAATTATTGATCTTGGAAGGAAAAGTATAGAGAAACGTAAATCAAAATATACAAGAAAAGATTTTTGTTTTTTCAATTTAAGGAAGTCAAATTTCTTTATCCTCAAAAAGAATATTTTTCTTTTTATTTCCCCTTTTTGAATAAATATCCGAATGTCTTATTTAGATACGTTTCATAAGATAAAGACGCTACGAATGGACAATCTTTATAAAGGAATAAAAAACATTACACCACTTCACCATATAAATCATAGTCTTCAGCTGAAGTAATTTTTACGTTTGCAAAGTCTCCCACTCGAACGTAATCTTTATCTGCCTTTACCAACACTTCATTATCCACTTCAGGTGAATCAAATTCTGTTCGGCCAATAAAATAATCTCCTTCTTTTTTATCGAACAGGACTTTATATGTATTTCCAATTTTCTTTTGATTTAGATCCAATGATATACCCATCTGCAGGGCCATAACAGCTTCTGTGCGCGACTGTTTGACTTTTGCTGAGACATCATCCTTCAACAAATATGCGGTAGTATTTTCTTCATGTGAATAAGCAAATATCCCTAATCTTTCAAAGCGTGATCGCTCGATCCACTCCAGCATCTCTTCATGATCTTTTTTTGTTTCACCGGGATAACCCGCTATCAATGTTGTTCTGATCGCTATTCCTGGAACTTTATCACGTATTTGATCAACCAAATCGATTGTCTTTTGCTTGGTTGTTCCCCGTTTCATGCTTTTTAACATATTGTCACTGATATGTTGTAAAGGCATATCGAGGTAATTACAAATATTCTTACGTTCATTCATTACATCCAGCACATCCATCGGAAAACCTGCAGGAAAAGCATAATGCAATCGAATCCATTCTATTCCATTGACATCGGAAAGATGTTTAAGAAGTTCTGAAAGGCTGCGTTTTTTATTTATATCCAAACCATAATACGTTAGATCCTGAGCGATCAGCATCAACTCTTTTGTACCGTTCTTCGCTAAATGTTTTGCCTCTTTTACCAAATCTTCGATAGATCGGGACTGATGACTTCCGCGCATCAAAGGAATAGCACAAAAAGAACAAGGACGATCACACCCTTCGGAAATTTTAAAATAAGAATAATGATGTGGAGTTGTTAATAGTCTTTCGCCTACCAATTCATGTTTATAGTCGGCCTTTAAGGTTTTTAACAAACGTGGTAATTCACGGGTACCAAAATAACCATCGATGTTAGGGATTTCTTTTTGCAATTCAGGTTTATACCGTTCACTTAAACAACCTGTAACGTATACTTTATCGACTAATCCTGCAGTTTTTGCATCCGCATATCGGATGATGGTATCGATACTTTCTTGTTTTGCGTTATCTATAAATCCGCACGTATTAATAATAACTATGCTTGAATCGTCTTCTGTATTTTCGTGATGAACATCAAAGTTGTTCGCTTTTAGTTGTCCCATCAACACTTCACTATCCACAATATTTTTGGAACAGCCAAGGGTAACAACGTTTACTTTATTTTTTTTAAGCGTTTTTGTTTTCACTGAAATTCTATTATTGTTTAAAAATACTATCTACAAATTCGTGCTTGTTAAAAACTTGCAGATCTTCCATTCCTTCACCTACACCAATGTATTTAACAGGTATCTTAAATGAGTCGGAAATTCCGATCACAACACCACCTTTTGCAGTTCAGTCTAGTTTTGTAAGTGCAAGAGCGTTAACATCAGTAGCTGCGGTGAACTGTTTACATTGCTCAATAGCATTCTGACCTGTTGAAGCATCTAGCACTAATAAAATTTCATGAGGAGCATCAGGAATGATTTTCTTCATTACATTTTTTATTTTTGTAAGCTCGGTCATTAGATTCACTTTGTTATGCAATCGACCTGCCGTGTCTATTATTACCACATCTGCATCTTTTGCAACAGCTGAGGTAAGTGTGTCAAATGCCACAGATGCCGGATCTGCATTCATCCCCTGAGAAACTAAAATAGCATCCGTTCGTTCGGCCCATATTTTTATCTGATCAACAGCTGCAGCGCGGAAAGTATCGGCAGCTCCGATAACAACTTTTTTACCTGCATTTCTGAATTGATGAGATAATTTACCGATAGTAGTAGTTTTACCTACTCCATTTACGCCTACAACCATTATAACATAGGGCTTTTTACCAGCCGGTGTTTCAAAATCCGCTTTATCTTCCTGTCCGTTAGAAACCAACAATTCAGCGATTACTTCTCTTAGAATATCGTTTAGTTTTGATGTTTCAATTTTCCTTTCCTGTGCAACGCGTTTCTTT
>JAPLDC010000313.1 GCA_026391935.1 Bacteroidota bacterium
CCGACGAATGTATAAATTGCGGAGCATGCGAACCAGAATGTCCGAATGGTGCAATTTATGAAAATGGAGGAGAATGGAGATTCTCTGATAAAACAGAAATTACAGGTAGTTTTACCTCAAAAAGCGGAATAACTTCTGACGCAGACACTGAACACCCTGCAATATCGAATGATTTCTATTATATCGTACCAGATAAGTGCACCGAATGTGTTGGATTTCACGATGAGCCACAATGTGCCTCCGTTTGTCCTGTAGACTGCTGTGTAGCAGACCCTGACAATGCAGAATCAAAAGAGGATCTTCTCTCTAAAAAAACATCTTTGCATCCTTAAAAATTCATACTAAATGAATACATTAAAAAGTAATCCAACTCAAAAAACTACAGTTTTAGAGTCGGAGAGTGTTGTCGTACGTTTTTCTGGGGATTCCGGGGATGGTATGCAATTAACAGGAATGCAGTTTTCTGATACTGCAGCGCTTTTAGGAAATGACATCAGCACATTTCCTGATTATCCATCTGAAATACGTGCTCCGATAGGCACAGTTGCAGGAGTTTCAGGATTTCAGGTTCATTTTGGAAGTAAAGAAATATTTACTTCCGGAGACGAATATGATGTGTTGGTTGCAATGAATGCTGCTGCATTAAAAGTTGACCTTCCTAGATTAAAAAAAGGAGGTTTCATCATTGCAAACACTGCAGGATTTGACAAAAAAAATCTTGGTTTAGCACAATATCCTGATGGAATTAATCCACTGGAAGATGACTCTTTAAGCAATTACACTGTTTTACAAGTTGATGTAACTAGACTTACAAAAGAAGCGCTTGCAGATTCCGGATTGGGAACAAAAGATATTGAACGTTCCAAAAACATGTTTGTTCTTGGTGTACTTTTCTGGATGTTTGACAAGCCTTTGGATCATACGCTAAAATTTATTGAAGAAAAATTCGTAAAAAAACCTGAAGTTGCACTTGCAAATGAAAAAACATTAAAAGCAGGTTGGATCTATGGTGAAAACACAGAAATTTTCAACACACAATTTAAAGTAAATGCTGCAAAGCTTCCTGCAGGAGAATATAGAAGTATTACAGGAAATCACGCTACAGCAATTGGATTAATTGCTGCTGCTGAAAAATCCGGATTACCATTATTTTTAGGTTCCTACCCTATCACTCCTGCAACAGATATTTTGCACGAGCTTTCAAAATACAAGGCAAACGGTGTAAAAACCTTGCAGGCAGAAGATGAGATCGCAGGTATCTGTTATGGCTTTACACGGCCGACATGGAGAAGCGCCAATCCCAGTTATTGCTGCATCTTCTCCATCAGATTGTTTTGAAATGGCGTATGAAGCATGTAGAATTTCAGTTGAACACATGACTCCGGTAATCTTATTGACAGATGGTTATATTGCAAATGGCTCTGAACCATGGCTATTTCCTACAGAAGATAAACTTGCAAAAATTTCAGTAAAATTTCTCGATAAGATAAATTCAGAAAATGATGTTCTCTTACCATATAAAAGAAATGAAATGCTGGTTCGTCCTTGGATCAAGCCTGGAACAAAAGGTTTAGAGCATCGTATCGGAGGATTGGAAAAACAAAACGAAACAGGAAATGTTTCGTATGATCCAAAGAATCATGAAACAATGACAAAACTAAGAGCTGCAAAAATTGAAAAAATTGCAGATTATATTCCGTTAGCAAAACCAGATAGCGGTAAAGAAAAAGCAAAAGTTCTCGTTTTAGGCTGGGGTTCAACAGCAGGGTCAATAAAAACGGCCGTTCGCGAATTAATTGCAGATGGGAACGATGTTGCACATATTCATTTGAAATACATTAATCCATTTCCTAAAAATTTGGGTGAACTATTAAAAGGATATGAAAAAGTTCTGATCCCTGAAATGAATTGCGGACAGCTTTTGCAATTAATTAGAGCAAAATATTTAGTACCCGCAATCGGATTTTCAAAAGTTCAGGGACTACCTTTTACAACGCCCGAATTAAAACAAAAAATTAAAGAACTATTATAGGTTACGATCAACAATCAGTAACCATAAAAATATAAATAATGGAAACAGCAGAAATTAAATTAACATCCAAAGACTACGCTTCCGAAATGGAAGTAAAATGGTGTCCGGGTTGTGGAGACTATTCTATTTTAAAGCAAGTTCAAACGGTATTTCCTGATCTTGGTATTCCGAAAGAAAATTTTGCATTTATTTCCGGTATCGGATGTTCATCACGCTTCACTTATTACATGGATACTTATGGAATGCATAGCATCCATGGCAGAGCTGCAGCAATTGCCTCAGGGGTAAAAGCCGCGAATCCTGATCTTAGTGTTTGGATCGTTTCAGGCGATGGCGATGCACTTTCAATCGGTGGAAACCATTTCATCCACTTGATGCGAAAAAATTTCGATGTAAATTATTTAGTTTTCAACAATCAAATCTATAGCTTAACAAAAGGACAATATTCCCCAACTTCTGAAAGAGGAAAAGTTACAAAATCCAGCCCCTATGGCTCAATCGAAGAACCATTTAATCCTTCCGAATTAGCATTGGGTGCAAAAGCAAGTTTTGTAGCCCGTACACTTGACCGTGATCCTAAACACATGCAAGCTGTTTTAAAACGTGCTCATGCTCATAAAGGAACTTCGTTTGTTGAAGTGTATCAAAACTGTCCGGTATTTAACGATACTGCATTTTTTGCTTTTTCTGATAAGGAAACAAAAAAAGATGAAGCTATTCTACTTGAAAATAATAAACCTTTGGTTTTTGGAAGCAATGATGAAAAAGGAATTAAGTTTGAAGGCATCACTCCTGTCATTGTGAATATCAGCGAAAGCGGAATTTCTCCGAATGATCTATGGATACATGATGAGAAAGATAAAACAAAAGCCAACATCCTTTCACGATTCTTCGATACGACTTTCAACGATGTTCAATTTCCGCGTCCATTTGGAATTATTTACGCCAATGAACGTCCGGTATACGATGAAAATTTAGTAGCACAGATCGATACTGTCACTGCTAAGAAAGGGAAAACATCCTTAAATAAAATTTTATCAGGTGAGAAAACCTGGACAATAAACTAAAACATAAATGAGCGATCCAATCAAACTACTTTTTGATGAACATGATATAATAACT
>JAPLDC010000002.1 GCA_026391935.1 Bacteroidota bacterium
CCTTCTTTATCTGTTAAATTTTCTATCGCAGTAACGTTAGTAAAGGACTTTCCATTGTAAGAACAAATGCCTGCCCCAGTATAATCGCTGCCGAACCAAATGTTCCCATTTTTATCTTCAAAGATGCATGAGACATCATTATTGCCTAGGCCATCTTTTTTTGAAAAATTGGTTATGACTTTCCCATCATAACGTTCAACACCATGGTTTCTGGTGCCAAACCAAATGTCCCCATTTTTATCTTCTAACATGCACTTAATCATATCATCGCTAAGTCCATTGAAATGTGTAAATGATTTTCCATCGTAACGATAGACTCCTCCTTGAGCCCATGAGCCGACCCAAATATTTCCAGCTTTGTCTTCTAAAATGCAAACAAGGACTTCATGGGATAAAAAGTTAGTAAAGGATTTTCCATCGTAACGATATACACCGTTATTTAATGTGATGAACCAATAGTTTCCTTATCTGTCCTGTAAAATACTACCAACGTGTTTTGGAATCTGGGAATAATAATTTATAGAGGAATAAGCATTGCTGCTATCAGTTGTAGCCATTGGAAAATTAATAAAAGTTTTTCCATCGTAGTAACAGACTCCGACACTAGTCCCAAACCATATTTTGCCAATTTTATCTTCATAAATGCAAGAAACATCATTACTGCATAAACCGTCTTTCTCTGTGAAATTAGCAAAGGATTTTCCATCGTAACGATACAACCCTCTGCCTGAAGCTGCAAACCAAATGTTTCCGATTTTATCTTTCAACGCAGCAGAAACAATATCACTTGCTGGGTCAGAGGTATTAGAAATTCCAACTGTCTTTGATGTGTCCTGCCCTTTGCAGGAAGCGATAAAAAAGATAAACAGCAAAAGGGAATACGTTTTCTTCATCTTTTTAATGCTGTTAAAATGTGAATCACACTATGATACAAATGTATTTTTTGTCTGGTTGTTTCTTGTAGTCAGTTCGTTTTAGCACTTCACCCATGCATGACGCAAAAGCTCTCGCTGCTAGGCGATCGTGCGAGTTTTTAACTAAAATCACAATTGCGAAGCAGTATTTCAAATGTAGTCAAATTTGCATTCCGAAGTAAAATTTCCAAATGGCGCCAAACCTGTGTTAGCGGTTTGGCTTTTATCCTATTTTTCAGATATAGCAATGTACTTTTTTAATTCCGTTTGTTTTTCTGCTTGTTTTATTAAAAAGTCGGCTACGTCAGCTCTATTAATTCCGCCTATATTAATTCCTTTAAATAATTTGTTTTCAATACGGTATTTCTCTGTCAATTCCTTGTCTAATAGCCTTCCTGGTCTCACAACTGTCCAATTTAGATCGGAATTAGTGATAATTTCTTCCATTTTAGTTTTGTCAGCATAAACGTCTTTTAAAAAGTATTTTAAAAACATCTTTACAAGCCAAGAAACATAATTTTCACTTTCTCCAGATCCAAATCCTGTGACAAAAATAAATGGAATATCTATTTTGTTCTCCCTATGTATTTCCACAATTAATTTTGCAAAATCTGAAAAAAGGGTAGTAGCTTTCATATTCTTACCTGTCCCTAATGTTACAATTAGCGCATCTGCGTTTTGGATTGAATTTAATAGGTCAGCTTTATTAGTTGCATCACCAAGTATCATTTTTAAAGAATTTTTCTCTTCAATTTGGATTTCAGATCGAGAAAGGGTCGTTATCGAATGATTTCTATCTAAACCTCTTTTTACTGTTTCTAATCCTATTCCAGCCGAAGCTCCTATGATTGTTATATTCATTTTGTTTTTTTATTGATTTAGGTTTTGAGCTGACCGCTAACGGTTTGGGGCTAAAAGAAGTGCGGAATTTACTTCCACAAAACTGTCTTAACCGAAAAACTTTATTAAATGTACTGAACTTAAACGCAAATGCCAACAAAAATTTATACCGTTGATAAAAGCATTTGCACTTGGCAGTAACTCCGCATTTTCGCCTAGGTGCTGTTATGGGCTGATTTATTTTTTAAGTTAACTCTCAAAAGTGTCCTAAGGAGTATGCAATATTGTTAGTATCTTCTTACCACTAATATATCCGAGTATTGGTCCGATTAGTAGAAATGCTACTAAATTCATTAGCTTACCTACGGTTGTAAAAGCCAAATGAAAAACATTATTCATGCAAACAAAATACACCGAAATAAATATGCTGCAGGTTGTCCATGCAAGAAAACTATACAAAACCCAACCGTCAGTATTCGTAAAATTATTTTTCTTTAAAAGTTTACTTTGAAACTGCCCTGTTAGAAAACTACCTAATGCAACAGCCATGATTATTGTGATCATAGCTGGTGCTCCATCCATTTCAACTTTAAAATCTAGTGCTTTTAAAATAACTAAAATGATGTTGAATAAGAGAAATGAACTACCCATGCCAGCAATTGTCAGCCACATCCATTTGTAATTAATAGTCGTATGTCTCCTTAATACAATCCATTGCATTAATCCGATACCTGTTGTGATTCCAAGTCCAAGTCCAAAAAAATCCAAATTAATTTTATCAAGTAGGTCGGCAATAAGTATCGCTGAGATAAGTCCAATAAGCCATCCGAGAGTTGTGAATACAATCCATTTTGTGATTGTTAAACTACCTTTATTTTTTTTGTCCATAGCATATTTATTTTTTGTGTTATCCATTTTGTTAACTGCTCATAAAACTTGCCGCTAACGGTTTCAGGCTAAACGCTTGCGGAATAAAAAACCACAAACTGTCTTAACAGGAAAACTTTATTAAATGCACTGAACTAAATGTCAAATACAAAAAGAATTTGCGCAAAGCGCACCTTTAAAATTGTATTTGCTACTTGCACAAACCCCGCATTGCTTGTGTAGCCTGTGTTATACCCTGTGCTGAATTTTAGAATAAATGTCAAGCCGCTTTAGATCGATGCGTTTTTTTTGTCTTTTGAGAAGCCAATTTCCGCTGTCTAATAAATTCGCTAATTGCTTTTTCCTCTGCTGGTGTTAATGAACCTTGTCCACCGATAACGTCAACATCCAGTTCTGTTTTTTTAGATTTCATGTTATGGATTTTGAAAATATTTATTAATGAGTTTAAGCGCACTTTGTGTTTCAATTATCATTACGCGCCCACCGAAATGATAAGCGCCAAGTGATTTTTCATAATGTTCAACCAATTGAGTTTTTGAAAGGAAGGAAATGTTTCCACCATGTCCGCGTTGGAATGAAAGTTTACAAGCAAATGCAACTAAGTTTCCGGCAACACCAGAATACATTCTTGTCTTTCCTTTATTGAAAGGTGCGCTTTCAACCAAATGCATATAAACATGGTCAGCCTTAACTTCTAAACTAACAATTCCTTGTATTACGTTCGAATTGTTAACGATTGTCAATTTATAAACATCGCTTTCTGGTCGTTTAAATTCGTCACGCCAATTAAAAACCCAACCATTTGTTTTGGTAACTGATTTCAGGTCGTTATTGGTAAGCAAGGAGATGTCAGTCGCAAAACTGTCGCCCGTAACTACGTTCTCTATTGAGTTTGTAAGCTTGTCTATAATGAAATCAAGTCCTATTTCTTTCGATTTTTTCACACAGCTAATTTACGAAAAAATGTCGTCAATTACAACAAATATTGAGGGTAAACGGGTCAGCACAGCATTGGGTATAACGGTTTGCAGCTACAAGAAGTGCGGAATAAAAAGTAGCGAACTGTCTTAACAGGAAAACTTTATTAAATGTACTGAACTAAATTGCAAATACAAAAACATTTTGCGCGAAGCGCACATTTGAAAAATGCATTTGCAAATGCAGTAACACCGCATTTTTTCAGGTACTGTTACCAGCTGGTTTGCCTTAAGCTACTTTAATTGTCTTTTGATTAAGCATTTCCACGTTAAAATTAATTTTCGCGTTTAGTGCTTTAAAAACTTTAATGATTGTCTCGAACCTTGCGTCTGTCAAACTGTTTTCTAGTTTTGAAATTTGCGCTTTCTTAACACCAACAAGTTCACCAAGTTCTTCCTGCGTCAAGTGTCTCTCTTTGCGTGCTTGTCTAATAGCTTCGCCAAGCAAGTCAATTCGTAACTCTTGCTCAAACGCTTCACGTTTTGCTGTCCCTCGTTTACCGATATGTTTGTCGGTTATTTCGTCTAGGCTAATTGTTTTCAAAGTTGTCTTTTTCATTTTTTGCGAGTTTTTTGTTCCATGTAAAGTTTTCTTAATCTCTCTGCTTTATCGAGATCTCCTTGCGGAGTTTTATCTGTCTTTTTAATAAGTCCGTGAGTGGAGATTACAACAGTGTCGACCTTGTCGGTTTTGTACTAAAACGCAAACAGTCGGTAAGCTGTTTTATTATACAAAGTTCTAAACTCCCAAATTTCTTCGGTCAGTTTTTTAAAGAGTTCTTTGTCGCTCGTTACTTGAGCTTTTCTAATGTTGTAGATTATCTTCTCTCTTGCTTTCTTGTCAAGGCTGTCAAGAAACTCTGCAGCTTCCTCTAAAAACTGAACTTTGAATTTTTCTGTCACTCGTTAAATATTTCTACAAATATACGAGTTTCCTTATTAGGAAACATTTTTTCTTTGGAATTGTAGTCTGAAACTTGCCGGTAACGGTTTTTAGCTAAGCGTGGTGCGGATTTACTTGCACAAAACTGTCTTACCCGATAAACTTGATTAAATGTACTGAACTAAATCGCAAATGCAAAAAATGTTGCGCGGAGCGCACCTTAAAAAAAGCATTTGCAAATGCAGAAACTCCGCATTTTTTTTAGGTACTGTTATATGCGGTTTTAATTGTCAACTGTCGTTACAGTTTGATGGAGAGTTGAAGATGTCCGCCAAAACCAAGTTCAACAATTTTCTGAAGTGTCGAAATGCGAACTTCCTTAATATTGTTCTCGATTCTCGAGATATAAGATTTTGTCGTTCCGCATTTTTCTGCAAGTTCGTCTTGAGTTAAACCTTTTTCAAGTCGAGCCTCTTGGATCATTGCACCGATTTTGAAAGTTTCGTAACCAGCTTCAAGTTTCTCACGCTTTACTGTCCCACGTTTACCATATTGCTCGTCTTTTAATTGGGCAAGTGTTTTGGAGTTATTTTTTTTCGTTTTCATATTCTTGTTTTATTTTAAGTGCTTTTTCAATTTCCTGTTTCGGTGTCTTTTGGGTCTTTTTTTGAAAACCGTTTGTCAAAACCACTAATTGTCCGTGGTCGAAAAAACAAAATATTCTAAAAATGTCGCTGCCTTGCTGAACACGTATTTCAAAAAGTCCGTCCGTAGATTCAAGGTGTTTTAAATAGGTCTCTGGAACTCTTTGAAGATCTTCAATTATGTCAAGCGTCCAGATAATTTTGTCTTTAACCTTCGGTCGTTGTTTTACAAAGAATTCCTCAAAATAGTCTTTGTAGAATATGATTGTACGGAATTTATGTTTTTTCTCCACGGAACAAAGATAAGTAAAGTTGTCCTAAAGTGCAACCTTTTTTTGAAGAAATATTTGTCGGCAAGGTGAATTTGTCTTGGGAGGAAAATCGCATATAACGGTTTCCGGCTAGGCGCAGTTGCGGATTTGAAAAGCAAAACTGTCTTTACCGATAAACTTGATTAAAAGTACAAAAGGAAATTCGCAAATGCTAGAAATTTTGCGTCAGCACCTTAATTTGCATTTGCAACTTGCAGGAACTCCGCATTGCGTGTGAGCCTGCGTTAGTGGTGGTGGGATTTCTTTAATTTCGGCAACCCAACTGTCTTGAGTATTTGGTTCGCCTCCTCCAATTTTTCTGGGAAAAGTACTTTCGCAGCAAGTTTGTCAAGCGTATTATTTATTTTAACGATTGGCGTTTTGGATTTATTTAATTCTTTAATTGTCATGATAGAACAAATTTACTACTTTTTTCTCTTAATAGATATTTCATTTTTTGAGCCCCCTCAAGATCAAACATTCAGCCCCCTCATTTCCAACTCCCTTTTTTGTTTAATCTAAATCTGTTTTAGTATTCTTCGGCTAAGTTAGTTTTTTAAGTTTTCTAATACAATTTCTTCTTCATTTTTTGGTTGTCTCTTTTTTCTTAAAGACTCACCTTTCATTTCAACTCTATGCGCATTATGAACAATTCTATCTAAGAT
>JAPLDC010000331.1 GCA_026391935.1 Bacteroidota bacterium
TGGCCTTTGTCGCATTACAAATCTGCTGTCCGTTATCTTCAAAAAGACCCGGAAGATATCGCTGCAACAGGTGGAACAAACTGGCAAAAATATCTGCCTCCGCGTTTCCAAAAACGTATTTTTTATCCAGAATTATGGAATGATCTTGAAGTGGATGAGTGGGGTAAAACCTGGGTGAAATCTGTTGCCTTCGGAATAAAATAAATATAAACCTGCTTAAAGTCCCTCTCCCTCAGAGAGCGACTTAGGCTGAGGTTTGTTCATCACATCTGTTTGTCTGAGAATGGATTCATCATGGATCAACTGATAGACACCTTTAATAAAACTTTCCCGTAATCCCAATTGGTTAGCTGTTTCAATGCTTGATTCAATAAGTTTTGCCCAATGAGAGACTTGTAATATTGTAATATTATTATCGCGTTTATATTCCCCGATCTCTGTAGAAACGGCCATCCGCTTAGCGAGAAGCTCTAAAAGATCTTTATCCAATTTTCCGATTATCGATCTCAGTTCATCTAATTTGGTCTGCAACTCCCTGCTTTCAATTGAGGCAGAACGTATCTTAAGATCATCAATAATTACTTTAAGCTCAGCAGGCGTTATCTGCTGCTTCGCATCGCTTAATGCAACACCGGGATAAATATGCGTCTCGATCATCAAACCGTCCATTTCCAGATCCATCGCTTTTTGTGCGATATAAGGAATAAGATCCGGTGTTCCACCGATATGTGAAGGATCACATATCATCGGTAGGTTAGGACAAGCCGCTTTCAGGTCAATCGCTAATTCCCATTTCGGAGAATTCCGGAAAGGACCATTATCATATGAATTAAAGCCACGGTGGATGGCAGCAATTTTTTTTATTCCGGCATTATTTATTCTTTCCAAAGCTCCTGCCCATAATTGCAAATCGGGATAAATTGGATTTTTTACAAATAGCGGAATATCTACACCTTTTAATGCATCCGCAATTTCCTGAACAGAAAATGGATTTACAGTTGTTCTGGCACCGATCCACAAAATATCGATCCCTGCTTTTAGACATTTTTCAACATGGTCGGCAGTAGCAACTTCTGTAGCAGTAAGCAATCCCGTTTGCTGCTTAACAAGCTTCATCCATTCCAAGCCGACATCGCCAATCCCTTCGAATGTGTTCGGACGAGTACGGGGCTTCCATAAACCTGCACGGAAAATACTGTTTGGGAAAAATATTGCAATTCCTTTTGCTGTCGCCAGCATTTGCTCTTCACTTTCGGCACTGCAAGGACCGGCAATAAGCAAGGGCTTATTATTTTTTGGAAACCATTCTTTTAATGGTAATATGTCAAGGTCTAATTTCAAATCATATAAAGTTACCAGCCAAGGATCCAGGCAAACATTAATGGTGCAACAATGGTAGCATCACTTTCCACAATAAATTTAGGCGTATGAATATCTAACTTACCCCAAGTGATCTTTTCGTTTGGGACAGCTCCTGAATATGAACCATAACTTGTTGTTGAATCAGAGATCTGACAAAAATAACTCCAGAAAGGAACATCGTGCATTTCCATATCCTGATAAAGCATCGGAACAACACAAATAGGGAAATCTCCTGCAATACCACCACCAATTTGGAAAAAACCAATTCCTTTTCCGCCTGAATTTTTCGGATACCAATCTGCTAACCAAGCCATGTATTCAATTCCTGATTTCATGGTGGAAGCCTTTATTTCTTTTTTTATTACATAAGAAGTAAAGATATTTCCCATTGTAGAATCTTCCCAACCCGGAACCACGATCGGTAAATTACGTTCTGCAGCAGCCAACATCCAGGAATCTTTAGGATCAATCTCGTAATATTGTTTCAATTCTCCACTCAACAATATCTTATACATATATTCATGCGGAAAATAACGTTCACCGGCAGTATCTGCATCTTTCCATATTTTATGGATATGCTTTTGCAATCTGCGGAATGCTTCTTCCTCCGGGATACAAGTGTCTGTTACACGGTTATAATGATTTTCCAAAAGGTCCCATTCATCTTGCGGAGATAGGTCACGATAATTCGGGACACGTTTATAATGTGAATGTGCCACCAAATTCATGATATCTTCTTCTAAATTCGCTCCTGTACAAGAAATGATATCAATTTTTCCCTGACGGATCATTTCTGCCAATGATTTACCCAATTCCGCTGTACTCATGGCACCGGCAAGGGTAACCATCATTTTCCCACCTTCGGTTAAATGTGTTTCATAGCCTTTGGCAGCATCAACCAAAGCCGCAGCGTTAAAGTGTTTATAATGTTTTTCAATAAAGTTAGAAATAGGTCCTTTGCTCATGGCTTTTGAATTTAATTTTTATCTTATTATTAGGGATGCAAAAGTAATAGATAATTAAAAATACCAAGCTACTTATGTTAAAAATATGTTATCTGTTCATTATCTGTTAATTACTGTTGAAAAATAGGAATTGTCATCTAAAAAAAAGATAGTACATTTGTCGGGTACTAATAAAAGGGAGCGAACAACCTACAAGAATTCTTCAATCGAAGAGTATTCCGAAACCGCTTCCGTTCGGCATTTAAACAATTTATTTAAAACAAACCATCATGAAGAAACTTTTACTCTCAGTTTTCGCGTTAGCTCTGTGTTCAGCTGTTAATGCACAATGCAATGAACTTTTCATTTCAGAATATGTTGAAGGAACAGGTTATGATAAGGCGCTTGAGCTTTATAACCCAACCAACACTGCTATTAATCTTTCAGGATATAGACTTGAACGCTTTTCTAATGGATCAGCAACCTCTGTTTCTGGTGGAGTTTTGAATTTAGCTGGAACAATTGCAGCTCATTCAGCATTTGTGATCACTAATAATAATACCACTGCACCTCCAACATCTCCGACATTAACTGCAATGGCTGACCAATTAGACAATCCATATCCGGCTCCTACTTATATGAATGGTAACGATGCGATTGTTCTTTATAATAATGCAAGCATTATCGATATTTTAGGAAAAACCGGAGACGCTGCAATGGTGACAGCTAATGGTTGGAGTGATGTTTTCCCTTACGATGGTTCTGCAGGAGCTATTTGGACTGAAAATCACACACTTGTTCGCAAAGCAAGCGTTACCCAAGGTGTAACAGTTGATCCTTCACCGGAATTTATCGTAACAGCTGAATGGGATTCATTACCTGTAAATACTTTCACAGGATTGGGAACACATACTTGTAGTTGTCCAACCGGAATTAACGAAATAGACAATACTGTTTCAGTATTAGTGTATCCAAACCCAAGTAATTTAGAGTATGTAAATGTTTCAACATCAGAAGCAATTATTTCTGCACACGTTTTCAATACAATCGGACAAGAAGTAATTGTAAAAGAAGGGAACAAAAACGATAAAACAATGATCATCGAAACAGCTAAACTTCCAAAAGGGGTTTATATAGTGAAAATGCTATTTGAAAAAGGAAAATCCACTGTTGTTAAGCTCTCCATACAGTAATTAAGAACGAGAACTGCTAACGTAAAACATGCGTTAGCAGTTTTTTTATTTATCATTTGAATGAAAAAACCCCTTCTACTTCTTTTCTATTTCTTTTTTAGTATTTCCATTTTCGCTCAATCCCGCGGTGAAATAAATGGAACGATAAAAGATGCTCTTACCGGCGAAACAATTATTGGCGCAAGCATTGTTGCTGCCGAAGGAAAGGGCACTGTCACGGATATCGATGGAAAATATTCATTAAAACTTGACTCCGGACAATACATTGTTACCATTTCTTATGTTGGTTTTGAACCACAAAAACAAAAAATTAATTTAGGAAATAAACCTGTTACACTTAATTTTTCTTTAGAGACAAAAACACTTACAGAGGTTGAAATAGTTGCCGATGTTGCAAAAAGCCGTGAGACTCCTATTGCCTTTGCAAATATTTCCACAAAACAAATAAGCGAAGAACTAGGAACCCGCGATTTACCAATATTACTTAATTCTACTCCCGGAGTATACGCAACTGCATCGGGTGGGGGAAGCGGTGATGCGAGAGTTAATGTTCGTGGATTCGATCAAAAAAATGTTGCCGTAATGGTAGATGGTGTTCCCGTGAATGATATGGAAGGCGGTTGGGTTTATTGGAGTAACTGGGATGGTTTGGGTGATATCACACAAACCATGCAAGTCCAAAGAGGTTTAGGCGCATCTAAACTAGCTATCCCTTCTGTTGGTGGCACAATAAATATTATCACAAAAGGTATCGACAGTAAATTTAGTGCAACAGTAAAGCAAGAGGTTAATAATTATGGTTTATATAAAACTTCTTTCGGTTTTAATTCTGGACAACTTAAAGGCGGCTGGGGATATACTCTGGCAGGCTCACGTAAGTGGGGAAATGAATGGGCAGATGGGACCTATGTTGACGCTTGGTCATACTTTGGTAAAATTCAAAAACGCTATAAAAAACATCTATTTAGTTTAAGTGCAAATGGTGCGCCGCAATCGCACGGACAGCGTTTCGACAAATTACCAATCGCTGTTTATAGCAAAAAACTTTCTGATCAGTTAGGCATAAATTCTGATTCCGTTTTAAATCATTCAATTTATACGACATCTCATCAGGAGCGTGGATTAAATTACAACCCAAATTGGGGGGCATTATCAGACGATGGCGGAACTAGTGATGGATCAATTGGCTTTTTTCCAAAATCAAAACATGGGAATGTTTTTAACGAACGCGTAAATTATTTTCACAAGCCTCAATTTAATTTTTCTCATTTCTGGGCTCCCAACGAAAAATTAACTGTTTCTACAGTCGTATATCTTTCAATTGGGCATGGCGGTGGAACTGCTTTAAAAATTTCCGGTATTCCTAAAGATACCACAAATGGTACATTGAATGCTCAAAGCATCTATGATTATAACAGAACCTCTGCACCAAATATTATTTACAACGCAACAGAACACGCGTCAAATAATTATTTACGAGCAGCAAACAATGACCACTTTTGGTATGGTATTATTTCTTCTTGGAATTATAAAATCAATAAAAACTTATCGACCCTTTTCGGAATCGATGCCCGTTCTTATAAGGGAACACATTATCAGACGGTATACAATTTAATGGGTGGCGATTATGCAATTGACAATGTATCGGACAAAAATCAGCCCAAAGGAACATTTCTTGGAGACCCTAATTCACAATATGCTGTAAAACGTGTTGGTGATAAAGTGAGTTATTATAATGACTCAAAAGTATATTGGGGAGGTTTATTTGCTCAAGCAGAATATAAAATAAAAAAATGGACAGCTTTTTTAACGGGGTCTTTTTCTCAAACAGGTTATCAAAGAATAGATTATTTTAAGAAAAAAGATCTTTTAATAGATGGGCAAACTTTCGCTCAATCGGTTGGCTATGGCGATGTATTTTATTATAACGGAACAGATAATATTACGGCAAGTATGAATTCCACTGTTACGACCAATGGCGACACAACATTTGTAAAAACAGGGTCCGTAACAAAATATATCTTAAATGCTACCGGATATACAAACCAATCCAAAGAGGCTCGTTATGCTACCACAGATTTGAAATGGTTCAAAGGATATACCATTAAAGGGGGATCAAATTATAATATCAATGACCATCACAATGTATTTGTAAATATTGGTTACCTAAACATGGCGCCATTAATGACTTCTGTTTTTGATAATAATAATCAAACATATTTGAACATTAAAAACCAAAGCGTATATGCAATTGAAGCAGGGTATGGATATAAAAGTCAAAAGTTTGCAACAAACGTAAATTTATATTACACAATTTGGAATAACAAACCACTTAGTGGCTCAACCAGTTTTGGAGGCAGTACAGTATATTATAACATACTTGGTCTGAATGCACTGCATAAGGGAATCGAAATCGATATGGTTTATAAAGTTCTTAAAAATCTTGATTTCGAAGGCTTAATTTCATTAGGAGATTGGAAAACTACTTCGGGGTCAAAAGCTGATATTACAGATGAGAATGGGGCAATTGTAACAAGTGTTGATTTTAGTGCAAAAAATGTTCATGTTGGTGATGCCGCTCAAACTCAAGTAGTCGGAAGTTTACGTTATACACTTTTTAAAAATTTATATATAAAACCTCGCTTCACTTATTTTGCTAAAAATTATTCAAATTTTGACCCATTAACATTAATCGATATAGATAATAACGCTGCTACATTGAATGATAATAATAAAGATCGCGAATCCTGGAAAATGCCTAATTATGGGTTATGCGATTTATTCTTAGGATACAACTTTAATTATTGGAAACTGAAATTTGGATTGACTGCAGGTGTTCTAAATATATTTAACGCTACTTATATTACGGATGGACAGAACGGGGCAAAATTTGATGCAACATCAGCAACTGTTTATATGGGAATGGGCACACGCTTTAGTATTGGATTAAAAATAGGATTTTAAAATAATAATCAATAATAACTCAAAATGAAAAAAATAGTACTTACATCAATCGCAACATTTTGCATAACAATACTGAGTTTTGCTCAAGCTACGTTGCCGGCAATATGGGGCTTTCCCACTACCACATTACCAACGGGCTTTTCATCTGTCGGAACTTTTGCTTATTACTCAGGATCAGGAAACCCTGCACCAGCTGCTAAATTTGGAGCTACAGGAACTATTTTGACGGTAGCTTTTGTGGGAACTCCAGGAACAATATCTTACGATTTAGTTGGAAACCCTCCTCCATCATCCACTTGGGCAGGGACTTTCAGAGTTGAAGAATCTGTTAATGGTACTGTTTGGACAACTGTAGGGACGGATTATACTACATTACCAACTACTTATACAACATATACGCATGCGTTGTTAAGTGCCAGCCGTTTTGTTCGTTTCAATTTTGTTACACACTCAGTAGGAAACGTTGGATTAGACAATGTTAATATCACAGTTGGTGTTTCAACTGTACAACAAATAAACGTACAACAAAGTGCCACTACTATTGTTAATGGCGGAACGTATACATTAAGTTCACCAGTTAGCACACTGCTTCCAACAACTTTTGCTGTGCAAAATACAGGAACGGTAGGAACATTAAATATTTCTGGAGTTACAATAACAGGACCTGCTGCAGCTGATTATACAGTTTCCTCTTTCCCAGCTACTGTTGCTCCAACAGCAAGCGGAAACATGGTCATCAATTTTACTCCTTCCGTTGCAGGTACCAGAATTGCTGCAATAAATATTGCAAGTAACGACCCTACAAATCCAACATATATTGTTAATTTATATGGTGTTGGTGGGACACTTGCAACAGAGCCTACCACACAAGCAACTAGTATGATCTTTTCTACAATAAAATCATTTCACTTTAACGTAGCATTCACAGCAGCATCCGGTTCCCCTGATGGATATATCGTTTTAAGAAGAACCGGTTCTCCGATCACTGATATTCCTGTTGATGGAACTGTTTATCAAAGAGGTGATGTGATAGGTAATTCTAAAGTTTTTTACAGTTCAACTGCTACGGCTTTTTATCCGAATGATATCTATGCAAATACTACTTATTATTTTGCAGTATTTACCTATAACGGGCCGGGAACTTTTCGCAACTATAACACCACAACTCCTTTAATGGGTAATCAAACTTCAGCCGGCTCCATGCAACCTGCTACCTATTACAATACTGTAAATACGTCAAGTGCAACATTTGTGACCGATCTTCATAATAAGATCAACCCTCATACTATTGAATATTATAGTAATTATGGGCCGAAAATGGTCTCCAAATTTTTTGCCCGTGACACAACCGGTGATCAACGTGTAATTACTTGTGTTTACAGTGGAGAGAATAAAGTATATACGGAGCCTTTCGACTGGACAACTTCTAACTTCAGCCGTGAGCATACCTATTGCCATAGCTGGATGCCAACTGTAAACAATTCTCCCGACAATACTGCTTTTCCTGAATACAACGATTACCATATGCTTACTCCGACAAATCAAATTCAGGTAAATGGAATTCGCAGTAATTATCCATTAGGTGAAGTTGTTGGAACTCCTATTTCCAGTTACTTGGGAAGTAAGTTGGGATATGATGCAGCAGGTCACAAAGTATTTGAACCACGTGATTCCGACAAAGGAGATGCTGCCCGTTGCATGATGTATGAGGCTACTTGCTATACGGGGGTTGCTTATTCAGGTGCTCCAAATACAAATTGTGTTTATGGTGGAAGCTGGGCTTTACCAAGTTATATCAGCAGCACCATTCCTTACGGACAAGATCAGGATGTTTTGAAAAGATGGAATTACCTTGACCCTCCTTCAAATGTGGAAATCGCACGCAACGATTATGTTGATTCGATCCAGGGTAATCGTAACCCATTTATCGACAGCATGCAATATGCTTGTTATATAGATTTCAGCACAATGACAAAAATTGCAGGAACACCTGCGCCATGCAATACTGCTAGCGTTGCAGACCATGATATGAATAACGATATCATTATATTGGCTCCTAATCCAAACAACGGAAATTTCACAGCATACTATTCTTCTTCTCAAGAACAAAAAGTAACTGTTAGATTATTTGATGTAATGGGAAGAGTTGTTTATTCTGATATCATTAAAGTAAACATCGGAAACAATCCGATGGAAATGCAATTACAAGATTTAAATAAAGGAATTTATCTTTTTGAGTTTACCACCCAACATGGCAAACAGAACGTGAAGTTGATGATTGATTAAATTAGGTTAATTGAGAAGAGAACGTCATACAGAAATGTATGGCGTTTTTTTATTTTATGAATTTCATTACTGTTTCAAAAAACTCTTTTGGTTTTTCAGCATGCAGCCAGTGACCGGCTCCGGCAATAGTTTCAATAACACTTCTTGGAAAAAGTTCCTTTATAGAATCGGTATCTTCATCCAGAATATAATCCGAATACTCCCCTCTCATAAATAAAGCCGGCACATCACAAATAACATCTTTAGGAGTAGCATCTCCAATATGAGTAACCTCCTGACCCACATTTTCAATCTGTTGAATGATCACTTTTAAATTAAATCGCCATGCCATTTCCGTTTCATCTATCCAAAAAATATTTTTCAATAAAAATTGTTTTGTTCCAAAATCAGAAATATATGTAGATAAAACTTCTTCAACTTCTTTTCTTGTTTTTACAACATTGAAATCAACAGCTTGCAAACCTTCCATAACACCTTGATGATGCATTGGATAATATTTTGGTGCGATATCAGCAACAATTAATTTATCCAGATATTCTGGATGGTCAATAGCAAATTGCATCGCCGTTTTTCCACCCATTGAATGCCCAAGTATGATCACATTTTTTAATTGATGTTCTTTGATCAACTCAAATATATCTTCACTCATTGCTTTAAAATTCCAAATATCGCTATGCGGAGAAAGCCCGTGGTTACGTTGATCTACGGTATATACCTCAAAACCTCGTTCGGCAAATAACTTTGCATGTGTATTCCAATTGTCACTTTGCCCGAATAGCCCGTGCAAAATTATCATTGGTTGCCCTTCTCCGAATTTCCTGTAAAATAATTTCATAAAAAAATTTATTCCGCTTCCCTTCTCCAATTAAAGAATTTGTCTGAAGGACGGATGAGGTTATTTTAATTCTCTTAAATAAAGTTGAATTGTATTTTCCAAACCAAAATACAATGCATCCGAAATCAATGCATGACCAATAGAAACTTCTAAAAGACCTTCGATGTTCTTTGCAAAAAAATTTAAATTCTGAAGATTCAGATCATGCCCCGCATTTATTCCTAACCCTAGTTCATTCGCTCGCTTTGCGGCAGCGACAAATGGAGCGATGGCTTTTTCCCTGTTATCAGAATAACATTTTGCATAATTTTCGGTATACAATTCTATTCTGTCGGCACCGGTTTCCAATGCACCTTCAATCATTTTTATATCCGCGTCCACAAAAACAGAAGTACGTATCCCTGCATTTTTAAATACTGAAATTATTTCTGTTAAATATTTTTTATGTGTGATCGTATCCCATCCATGATCCGAAGTCAGCTGTCCTAAACCATCAGGAACCAATGTAACCTGAGCAGGTTTATTTTCAAGCACGAGATCTACGAACTTCTTCTCTTTCGGATTTCCTTCAATATTAAATTCAGTATGGAGTAGTGACTTCAAATCTTTCACATCCTTATACCGGATGTGGCGCTCATCGGGTCGGGGATGAACTGTGATACCTTGTGCACCAAATCGTTCACAATCCATTGCTACCGTCAAGAGATCAGGAGTATTTCCGCCTCTTGAATTGCGAATTGTCGCAATTTTATTGATATTTACACTTAACTTTGTGTTCATAAATCGTAAAATAAATTGCTAAGCTAAAAAATTAGTAAGTTTGTGTAATAAGATTGACCATTAATTGTTTTAAATATACGAAACAATTAATACATATTGAGAGATAATAAACATGTTAGCAAAAGATCTAATAACAGACGAAATACCTCCACTGAAAACCTCAGACACCGGATTAATGGCAATTAACTGGATGGATGAGTTCAAGGTTTCGCAACTGCCGATTGTAAATAAACACGAATATCTGGGACTTATTTCCGATACAGATATACTGGATCATAATATTACAAATGAAGAATTGGGGAAAAATAAACTTTCTTTACTCCGGCCATTTGTTTTTGAAGGTCAGCATATTTATGAAGTAATTAAAATGGTTTCAAGCATGAAACTTTCTGTATTACCCGTATTAAATGAACATCAACATTATGTTGGATTAATTCCTACTTCGTCTTTAATTCATCAGTTTGCTACACTTGCAGCAACGCGGGAACCAGGTGGCATCATTGTATTAGAAATGAATGTGCATGATTATTCATTAACTCAAATTGCGCAAATAGTAGAAGGAAATGATGGCAAAATTTTAAGTTGTTATGTAAATTCTCTTGCCGATTCTACTAAAATTGAAGTCACTCTTAAGCTAAATAAAGAAGATCTTTCAGGAATATTACAAACATTTTATCGATACAATTATGTCGTGAAAGCATCCTTTCAACAAAGTGAGTTTTCTGATGATATGAAAAACCGTTTTGATTCTTTTATGAATTATATAAATATTTAATTACCTAACTGTAAGGGTATTAATTTAATTTCTACATTTTCATACTAATTTAATAACATGCGAATAGCTATTTACGGTCGCTCAACAAATGACAATACTTCCGAGTATATTCAAAAGCTATTTCATAAACTCAACGAATACAAAACCGAGATAATAGTTTTTGAACCTTTTTATAATTTCATTAAACAAAAACTAGAAATAGTTGGAAATATCAAAACGTTTTCTTCCTATTCTGATTTGCCTGGTAAAGTAGATGTTGTCCTTAGCCTAGGAGGAGATGGAACATTTCTTGAAACATTGAATTTTGTAAGAAATTCAGGAATTCCAATTTTAGGGATAAATACCGGAAGATTGGGCTTTTTGGCGAATGTTGCCAAATCTGAAATAAATACAGCAATTGAAGCAATTGCCGAAAAAAGATACAGTATCGAAAAACGTTCTTTACTTAGTGTTTCTGGCCCTAAGGGTATTTTTGGAGATGTCAATTATGGTTTAAATGAACTGACTGTGCTCAAAAAAGATACTTCAGCCATGATCACAATTAATGCGTTCATAAATGGCAATTATCTGAATTCCTATTTTGCAGACGGACTTATCATTGCAACGCCCACAGGATCAACCGCTTACTCATTAAGTTGCGGAGGCCCGTTAGTGATGCCCGGCTCCGAAAATTTTGTCATAACTCCTATTGCACCTCATAATTTAAATGTCCGACCTTTGGTCATTTCAGATAATAATATCATCACTTTAAAGGTGGAAGGTAGAAGCCCTAACTTCCTTGTAACGCTTGATTCAAAAAGCGAAGTGATCGAATCCAATATCGAGCTAACTATCAAAAAAGCAGATTTTTCTATCAACCTAATCATTCTGGAAAATCAAAGCTTTTTCTCGACTATGAGAAACAAGCTGCTGTGGGGTTTAGACAAGCGCAATTAACTAATTTTAACAGGTTCAAATAAGCAAAAATCTACTATATTTGCCTTCCCCTGCAAAAAATGCAATAAAAACCCATTTTTCGAGTTATTAAAAGGGAACATAAAAATCGTGAAAAAACATAATTTAATTCTTCTTTTCACTCTATTGATAAGCCTTTTAGGCCAAGCGCAACGACATAAAAAAAGCGCAGAAATTGGCGTATTTTTAGGTGGCTGCTATTATATTGGCGAATTAAATCCAACTGCTCACTTTAATCAATTCACGAAACCTGCCGGAGGCTTCGTTTTTCGCTACAATATCAATCCCCGACTTGCCGGAAGAATGAACTTCTTATTTGGCAGCATTGAAGGTCATGACTCTTTTTCCAATTCACCTGCAGCTCAACAACGCAATCTGAGTTTCAAATCTCCTATCAACGAATTGTCCGCGCAACTGGAATTCAATTTTCTTGATTATCAAATTGGAAATGAGAAATATAAATTCTCTCCATATCTCTTTTTTGGACTTGCTGGATTTAAATTTAATCCGCAAGGACAACTGAATAATAATTGGGTAGCATTGCAGCCTTTAGGTACAGAAGGCCAAGGCCTTGAAGGCGGAGCATCCAAAAAAAAATATAAATTAATCCAGATGTCTATTCCATTTGGTGTTGGAGCAAAAGCGAACCTATCGAAGAATATTGGAATCTCATTTGAATGGGGCATGCGTAAAACATTCACTGATTATTTGGATGATGTAAGTAAAAAATATTATGACCCCTTAATTTTAGCTTCCGCCCGAGGTGGTACAGCTGCAGTAATGTCTGATCCAAGTATAGGAACCGATCCGGCATACCGCAATACTGGCCGACAAAGAGGAAACCCTACAAACAAAGATTGGTACTCTTTTGCAGGAATTGCGCTGACAATAAAACTGAAAGAAAAAAGGGAAAAGTGTCCGGGAGTGCAATAAAGTAACAAAACCAAGGTAGAAAACGTTCTGCAATGCAGAACGATTTTTATTTATAATAACCGATTAAGAATAAAAAATATAAACCAAAAATAAAACGATCGAAGATCGTGTTAACAAAAAAGATCTCTTTTTAATATGAGGTCAAATTGACTAAGGTTTTCAATAGTGAATTCCACAAAAGAAAACGAGTCGCTTTAAAAATGGATTTAAAAGAAAAAATAAACCTTGAAAAATTGCCGCAACACATTGCTATCATCATGGATGGCAACGGAAGGTGGGCAAAACAACATGGTGAACCACGTATATTTGAATTTAAAAAGTCTTCCCGAAGACTGCTACAATGAATTATACGAAGCAATCGAGAAAACAAAAAATAATGATCGCACAACATTAGTGCTGGCATTAAGCTACAGCTCGCGTTGGGAAATTACAAATGCGATTACAAATATTGCAAAACAAATAGAGAACAAAACACTTCGTTCAACAGAAATTTCTGAGGATATCATTACTGCAAATTTGTGTACCGCCGAAATTCCTGATCCAGAACTAATGATCCGAACGAGCGGAGAACATCGCATTAGCAATTTTTTATTATGGCAGTTAGCCTATTCTGAGCTTTATTTTACGGAAAAGCTATGGCCCGATTTTAGAAAAAACGATTTTTATGAGGCAATAGTGGATTACCAAAACCGTGAACGCAGATTTGGAAAAACGAGTGAACAGTTAAATCAAAATAATACCGCAGGTCTTTGATCTGTGTTTAACAACAGCCTGAAAAACTGTTATACAAAATATAATATGTACAAAAAAATTAGAATTCTTTTCTTTCTTTCATTGGTTGCCTTTTCTGTGAATGCACAGGAAGTAGTCAAACTTGGAGGTGATTCAACAGATATTGATTTTTCCGTTCCTAAAGAATATAAAATTGGTGGCGTAATTGTAAAAGGAGCTGACCACCTTGATCAAGGAGTGCTTGTGTTGCTTTCAGGTTTAGCAAAAGATGAAAAAGTACAGGTACCCGGAGAAAAATTTTCCACAGCAATTTCAAACTTATGGAAACAGGGCTTATTTGAAGACGTTAAAATTACAGGAAGAGTGCAAGGAGAAAACATTTTTGTAACAATAACTGTTGTTGAACGGCCCCGCCTAAATAAATTTTCTTTAAAAGGAATGACGAAAAGTGACGCGGATGATCTTCGTGAAAAAATAAAATTATACAAAGGAGTTGTTGTGACAGACCGCTTAGTAGCTGCAACCTCATCAAAAATAAAAGACTTCTTTGTTACAAAAGGATACATGGATGTGAAGGTGGATATTAAACAGGAAAAAGTTGAAAAAGCAGATAACCAGGTAATTCTGGCGATCAGTGTAGATAAGGGAAGCATGATCCGAATTAAGGATATTAATCTTGTAGGTACCGGTAGCATCCAAATGTGGAAACTACGAAGAACCTTTGATGAAACAAAACGCAGATTCTGGTGGAATCCCTTCAACTCAGGAAAATTTGATGAGGATAATTATGAAAAAGATAAAAAAGCTTTGATCACTAAATACAATGAAAAGGGATTCAGAGATGCAAAAATTACAAAAGATTCGATTTACAGAACTCCAGGATTTAAAAAACGAATCAGCATCGACATTGTAATTTCTGAAGGCAATAAGTATTATTTCCGAAATGTAAATTGGGTAGGAAATAGTAAATATACTGCAAAAACATTAGCTGAAGTTTTTGGAATTAAAAAAGGAGATGTATATGATCAAGGCGAGTTAGATCAGAAATTATTCATGAATCCGAATGGAAACGATATCAGCTCCCTTTACATGGATGAAGGATATTTATTTTTCAACGTTAATCCTGTTGAAACAATGGTTTCAGGTGATTCGATCGATCTTGAAATGCGAATATATGAAGGCAAACAAGCTACGATCAATAAGATCAGCATTGTTGGAAATACAAAAACGAATGACCGTGTTATTTTACGTGAGATCAGAACGAAGCCAGGGCAGCTGTTTCGCAGATCCGATGTCATCCGTTCACAACGAGAGCTTTCACAATTAGGATATTTTGATCCTGAGAAAATGAATGTAACTCCTACTCCAAATCAAGCTACAGGAACAGTAGACATCGAATATACTGTTGAAGAAAAGCCTTCTGACCAAATCGAATTATCAGGTGGATATGGCGGAGGACGAGTTGTTGGGACATTAGGTGTATCGTTCAATAATTTTTCGGGAAGGAATTTTTTCAAAAAATCTGCTTGGCGACCATTGCCATCAGGTGATGGACAGCGTTTAAGTGTCAGAGCACAATCAAATGGATTGTATTTTCAGTCGTATAATATTTCCTTTACAGAACCGTGGCTTGGAGGAAAAAAACCAAACTCTTTAAGTGTAACGGCATACTATTCTGTTCAAACAAACGGACAAAAGAAAACAATCACCAGCAATGGCGAAAAAATTGAAAACCCTTTGCGTCAATCACTTGATATTTTCGGTGTATCACTTGGTTTGGGAAAAAGGATGAAACGCCCGGATGATTATTTCACATTATACCAAGAGTTAAATTATCAGTATTATACCTTGAATAACTTCAATTCAATCTTTACGTTTAGTAAAGGCTATTCAAACAACATTTATTATAAGGCAACGATTCAACGAAACAACATCGACAAACCAATTTTTGAAACTCGTGGTTCTCAAATATCTTTAACAGGACAATGGACCCCACCATATTCATTGTTCGATAATAAAGATTATGCCAGTTCTGCAATGACAGATCAGGAAAGGTATAAATTCGTAGAATATCAAAAATATAAATTTACGACCGCCTTTTATACACCGATAACTAATAAACGAGGGGAAGATGGAAAAGAGGCACGTAATTTGATTCTTAAAACATCAGCAGGGTTCGGTTTCCTAACTTCATACAATAACAAAGTAGGTATTTCGCCTTTTGAACGCTTTTATTTGGGAGGTAGCGGTTTAACCGGATTTGCATTGGATGGAAGAGAAATTATTGCTTTAAGAGGATATGATGATCAATCATTATCACCACAGACAGGTGCAGCATTTATTACTAAATATTCGGCAGAATTAAGATTTCCGGTGACATTAAATCCTCAGGCAACAATTTATGTTCTCGGATTTGCAGAAGCAGGAAATTCATGGCAAAAGGCTAAACAGTTTGACCCTTTTAATGTATACCGCTCTGCAGGAGTTGGAATTAGAGTATTTTTGCCGATGTTCGGGTTATTAGGATTTGACTATGGCTGGAGACTGGATAATGTTCCGTCAAATCTAGGAATGCAAAAAGGGCAATTCCACTTCACCATCGGAGCCTCTATTGGAGAATTATAATAAATTACTAAATTCGCAGCGTCATAAGGGCAAATGTGGATCACAAAAATAAATGACAATGAAATGCGCAGCATTCATAAATACCATAAAAAACTAGAAAGCATGTGTAAAAAACTAATCTTAACACTAAGCATTGTGCTTGTAGCAAGCATTGCTTCATTTGGACAAAAATTTGCCTATGTAGATACTGAATATATTTTAGGGCAAATACCGGAATACAAAGCCGCTCAAGCTGAATTGGATAAGACATCCATTCAATGGCAAAAGGAAATTGAAGCAAAGTATGCCGAAATTGATAAAATGTATAAAGCATATCAGGCAGAACAAATTTTGCTGACAGAGGATATGAAAAAGAAACGTGAAGCTGATATTGTTGCAAAAGAAAAAGAAGCAAAAGATCTGCAAAAACAACGCTTTGGAGTGGATGGCGAATTATTCAAAAAACGTCAGGAATTGGTTAAACCTATTCAGGATAAAGTTTTTAACGCTGTAAAAGCTGTTGCCGAAAAAGGAGCTTATTCAATTATTTTCGATAAATCAAGTGACATTACAATGTTGTATGCTAGTTCAAAATTAGATAAGAGTGACGATGTTTTAACTCAATTAGGGTATAAAGCTGGCGGCGGAACTAAAACAACTACAGGGACAACAAAAAAACAAAACTAATTCTATATTAAATTAAAAAATAAATTAAAAACCAAAAATCAAATACTATGAAGAATATTTTTAAAATAGCAGTTGTTGGGGTAGCACTAGTGATTTGCTCGTTTTCTGCAACAGCGCAAAAAATTGCCCACGTTAATTTGGATTCATTAATTACATTGATGCCTGAATCTAAAGTGGCTCAGCAGTCCGTTCAGGATTATGCAAAACAATTAGAATTGCAAGTAACTGCAATGCAAACAGAATTGCAGACAAAATATGAAGCTTTTCAAAAAGATTCACCGAACATGGCTCCGATCGTAAAAGATTCAAAAGAAAAAGAATTAAATGATCTTAACCAACGTATCACTGATTTCCAACAACAAGCACAAACTGATTATCAAAAGAAAAGCACTGAGCTTTCTAAACCGGTTTATGAAAAAGCTAAAAAAGCAATTGATGTTGTTGCAAAAGAAAACGGGTACAAATATGTTTTAGATACAAGTACAGGATTAGTTTTA
This sequence comes from Bacteroidota bacterium, assembly GCA_026391935.1. Taxonomy (GTDB): domain Bacteria; phylum Bacteroidota; class Bacteroidia; order 2-12-FULL-35-15; family 2-12-FULL-35-15; genus 2-12-FULL-35-15. Next base: position 17,547 of record JAPLDC010000331.1, read on the forward strand.
TATAGCGAGCCAACGGATGATATCATCGCATTGGTGATCAAAAAATTAGGAATAACAATTCCTCCTGCTTCTACTACAATAGCACCTCCAAAGAAATAACATATTATTTTACAGTACACTTTCTAAAGCCCCGGGTATAACAAATAGATCTGCCACAGATCGCTCCTGACAAAAGAGTCTTGGGTGTAATTCGCCCGACAACTGAAGTAGTTGGGAAGCATAGCAAAACAGGACATGTTGGAGTTTTAGGAACAACCGGCACGATCACATCTAACTCGTATCCCATTGAGATCGCTAAATTTTATCCGAATTTAATTGTTCACCAGGAAGCTTGTCCGATGTGGGTTCCAATTGTAGAGAATAATGAAATTGAAAGTGCTGCAGCAGATATTTTTATCGAAAAGAATTTGAATACCCTACTTTCGAAAGACAAGAACATCGATACCATTATTTTAGGTTGCACACACTATCCTTTATTGATATCTAAGATCAAAAAATATCTGCCTGCAAACGTTAAATTATTATCACAAGGGGATATTGTTGCAGAAGGCTTGGCTGACTATTTAAAGCGGCATCCTGAAATGGAACAAAAATGCAGTAAAGGGAAAACGATTGAATTTTATACTACCGACTCGCCAGAGAATTTTGATAAAGCAGCCAGCATGTTTTATGGGGAAGCAATCAGATCGAACCACTTGGAGCTTTGAGCAATCCAGTTATTTATTAGATCAAATTTGCAACAATATTTTGCAAATTATTCTTCCTCTTTGAACCAACTACTATACATGATGTAATTATCTGCTATGCGATTAATTTCACCTTTAATTAATTCCTGATTTATTTCTTTCACTTTCTTTGCAGGAACTCCTGCATAGATCACCCCGGATTCAACTTTTGTGTTTTCAAGAACAACTGCACCTGCTGCGATGATCGTATTGCTTCCTATTTCACAATTGTCCATCACAATGGCACCCATTCCTATCAAAACATTATCGTGAATAGTACAACCGTGCACCAAGGCATTATGTCCAATCGAAACATTATTTCCAATGTTCACTTTTGTTTTTTCATAAGTACAATGAATCACTGCTCCATCCTGAACGTTAACCTTATTGCCCATCCGGATTGAATTTACATCACCGCGTACAACAGCATTGAACCAAATACTACATTGATCACCCATTATTACATCCCCTATAACTGTTGAATTTTCTGCAAGATAGCAGTCGTTTCCAAATTTTGGATGTATTCCTTTGACTGGTTTAATTAAAGCCATAACTACTATTTTTGTTCCTCTCCGAATAGAAAGTTAATATTTATTTTTTGAAAAAATTAAGGTAATTAGTACGTATAGAAATTTATTTTTTTCCCTTTTCAACATTATCTTTTTTGCAACATTCGGCTAATTTCTCATATGCATTTGTATCCGCTTTTATATCATCTGCATCGTATCCGCTTTTTGAAACTGCTAAACGGATTTTTTCTGGAGTCGTTTTTTTAGGATCGTAATTCACTGTAAGAATTTTTGAATCAACATCCAGACTTGATTTGCTGATTCCTTTTTCGTTAGCGAGGTGCTTCTCTATGGTCTTTTTACACATTCCGCAAATGGCAGATGTTTTAATTTTTATTACGGCAGACACATTTTGAGCAATTGCTGATTTTGTAAATAATACCAATATTATAATTATGCTTGACAAAAAAACTGTTCTTAAATTTTTCATTTTTTAGCTATTTTTCATTTTTTTCATTTCTCACTTTTTCCGAATGAGAGTCGTTATCTCCAACTAGGATATAGACACATTAAGAAAAAATAATTTCTAAATATTATTTACATGTATTGTCAGATCAATTTTTTTTGCCTCAGATCAATTTCAGCGCCTAAATGTATTCAAAAAAAATTGTTTTTTCCGAAGAAAAGGAGTGTTTAATAACGAATATCCGTTTGGTCATATTTTCAAATTTATCACACAACAGTTTACATATAACGAAAAACAGCAGCACCTTTCAAACGAATTTTACTTTCCAAAACTTATGGCGGTCAAAATAAATCCTCCATCAGAATAAAATTTTACCTTTGCACCTCAAATAAAAAAATCTTATGGCAGAAACATCAAAATTCGGTTTTGGAACCAAAGCAATACATGCTGGTCAGGAGCCCGATCCTACAACAGGAGCTATCATGACTCCTATCTATCAAACTTCGACCTATACGCAGGAGAGTCCGGGTAACCATAAAGGTTATGCCTATGCCCGTGGTAAAAATCCTACCCGTAATGCATTGGAAAAATGTCTTGCTGAATTGGAAGGAGCAAAATATGCTTTATGTTTTTCAAGCGGAATGGGTGCAATTGATGCAGTTGCAAAATTACTTCGTCCTGGAGATGAAGTAATAACAGGAGATGATCTTTATGGAGGAACGTACAGGATGTTCACCAAAGTATTTGCAAACTTTGGTATCAAATTCCATTTCATCGATATGAAAGATGCGAACAACATTAAAAATTATATCAATGCAAACACAAAAATGGTATGGCTTGAAACACCCACAAACCCAACTATGCAGATCATTGATATCGCTGCTTGTGCCAAGATAGCAAAAGAAAATAAATTGATATGTGCCGTTGATAATACATTTGCTTCACCTTATTTGCAAAATCCATTAGCATTGGGTGCTGATATTGTAATGCATTCCGTTAGATAAATTATATTGGCCGGGGTTTCCTGATAGTCCTAACCATGACATTGCGAAAAAACAAATGCGCGATTTTGGTGGGATGATCTCTTTTTCTTTGAAAGGAAATAAACAGGAAGAAGCGTTTAAAATTGCTTCCAGTATGAAGGTTTTTTCATTAGCAGAATCATTGGGAGGAGTAGAATCCTTGATCAATCATCCGGCAACAATGACACATGCTTCTATACCAAAAGAAGATCGTGATAAAGCAGGAGTTGTGGAATCACTGTTACGGTTAAGTGTAGGAATTGAAGATATCGAGGATTTGATCGCTGATCTGAAACAAGCTTTGGCATAATAGTGCGTTGACCTATTGATCTTGTCGAAATAGCTGCGAAGGACTCACAAAGAAGTAAAAATAAATTTTAAAAATAGGAACATAGAAAAGCTTTTATAGCGTGTGATCATATTGATTCTGTCGAAATAGCTGCGAAGTCTTCCTGATATTATAAAGAGCAAGAGCGTAAAAAGCCCTTGCTTTTTTTCTTTTATATGATTATCTTTATTGAACTTAAAAGAAAAATGTTTTGAACTATTATTACATTACCGGCACAAGCAGAGGAATTGGGAAAGCATTTGCGATGCACTTATTAGAAAATCCATCCAATTTTGTGATCGGTATTTCCCGCAACCGAAGCATCGAACATCCGAATTACAGACATTCCTATTTGGATCTTACCGATGTAAATGCATTGGCCGAATTCAAATTTGACTTACACGCAAAGGCAAAAAAAATATATCTAATCAACAATGCCGGAACATTAGGTTTTATAAAACCTATTGGCAAGTTAGATGCTATAACTATTGCAAAGAACTATACGGTGAATTTAATTGCGCCTTCTGTTCTTACAAATGAATTTATTAATTGTTACGACTCAACAGATGCAGAAAAGGTAATTTTAAATATCAGTTCGGGTGCAGGAAAAAATCCTATAGATGGCTGGGCTGTTTATTGTGCCTCAAAAGCAGGATTAGATATGTTCAGCCGAGTTGTGGATTCTGAACAAAAAATTCGGGCAAAAACTCCCTTAGAGAATATCCATAAAGGGTTTCACATTTTTTCCATTGCTCCCGGAGTGGTCAATACAAGCATGCAGGAAGAGATAAGAGCTGCCCACAAAGAAGACTTCAGCAGGTTAGAAGATTTTATAGGTTATAAGGTCAATAATCAGTTATCGGAGCCGCAATTTGTTTCCAAAAAATATATTAATATCTTAGCTAACATTAATAATATCAAAGAGGTATTGTCCTCTATAAAAGATTACGAATAATAAAATCCGCTCTCTAAACTATTATATTTAATAATTAATTTTTTCAAAATGAATAAAATAACAACCTTGCTTAGTGCTGCCTTTTTATCGGCACTTACAATAAGTGTATCAAGTGCACAGGATCTAAAGCCTTGTGGAACAACGGAAATGATGCAAAAATATTTGAATGAAAACCCTGCAATAAAACAACAATATCTGGCAGAAGAACAACTACGTGATCAAAAAGATCAGGTTGATTTTGCGAATGGATATAAGGAAGGCGATGGTAAAGCATTGGTCCCTATTTATACTATTCCTGTTGTATTTCATATTCTTCATGAAGGCGGGCCTGAAAACATTTCGGATGCACAAATTATGGATGAAGTGCGCATCTTAAATGATGACTACCGCAAATTAAATTCTGATATTTCTGCTGTTGTATCAGCTTTCACATCTATTGCAGCTGATTGCGAAATCCAATTTCGTTTAGCACAAAAAGATCCATCAGGAAACTGTACCAATGGCATCGACCGAATTTTTTCTTCTCAAACAAATATTGGAGACGATGGTTCTAAATTAAATCAATGGCCAAGAAATCAATATTTAAATGTTTGGGTTGTGAAGACCATTACCAGTGGTGCTGCAGGTTATGCGTATTTACCGGGAACAACAGCATCAGCAAATGATGGTATCATGATCCTATCCACTTACATTGGAAGCATTGGTACCGGGCATGTTACTACATCACGTGCTTTAACACATGAGATCGGACATTATTTAAATTTGAATCATACTTGGGGAGGAACAAATAATCCCGGAGTTGATTGTACAGGGAGTGATTCAGTAACAGATACTCCAAAAACAATTGGCTGGACCACTTGCAATCTTGCAGGGTCATCCTGTGGCAGTCCATTGGATAACGTACAGAATTATATGGAATATTCGTATTGCAGCAATATGTTCACTGCAGGGCAAAAGGCGAGAATGAGAACAGCATTAACCACCACCACAGGCTTAGGAGGGGCATCCCAGCGGTATAATTTATGGACCACGGCCAACTTAGCAGCGACAGGAATTAGTCTTCCTGCTGTATTGTGTTTGGCTGATTTTCAATCGAGCACATCAACAAATACTGTTTGCCAGGGTGATAGTTTAACGTTTACTGATCTTTCCTGGAATGGAACACCAACTAGCTGGGCATGGACATTCGCAGGAGGAACACCTGCAACATCAACGGATTCTATTCCTGTTATTACTTATAATACTCCGGGTGTTTACAATGTTTCAATGACTGTAGCGAATGGATCAGGCTCCGTTAGTGCAACGAAAACATCTTATATCACTGTTTATCCAAACACTGCAACATACACAGGAACATTTTATTCGGAAGGATTTGAAGGAAGTGCCATTCCAAATGTGGACTGGAATGTTTACAATGCTAATTCAGGAAGTAATACCTGGACACAAACAACAACAGCAGCAGCAACAGGTACCAAATCTGTCCGCATCCTAAATGCACCATCCTATACCGGAAACGTGGATGAATTGATCAGTCCGCCAATTGACATTACCGCTATTGGCGGTTCCCCTTCATTAACCTATAAAGTGGCACATGCACAATTAACCTCTACTTCTGCAGATAAATTACAGGTCTATGTTTCGAGCACTTGCGGACAAACATGGTCGTTGCGTCAAAGCATAACCGGAGCTACCTTATCAACAGCAGGTATTGTAGGTACATCCTTTGTTCCAACAGCAAGTCAGTGGGTAACAAAAACAGTGAATCTTGCTTCTGTAGCAACCGCAACAAGTGTATTGGTAAAGTTTAAATTCACCAGCAATGGAGGAAACAATATTTATATTGATGATATTAATATTCTTGGTGGTGTTGGTATTGATGAATTATCGAACAACATTAATTTTAATGTTTATCCAAATCCTGCGGAGGACAATACAATTATCTCCTTCAATTTATTAGAAACTAACAAAGCGGATATTAAAATTTATGATGTAGTAGGGCGGGAAATATCATCTGTATTCACAGGAAGTCTGGGAGCAGGAGAACATCAGTATTCAATTGCAGAAAATACCAAATTGGCTGCAGGCGCTTATTTTATTAAATTAACGGTAGGTGGCGAAAGTTTCACAAAGAAGTTGATTGTGAAATAATAGCTGAATAATCTAAAATTATTAAAGCCATCACAATAAAATGTGGTGGCTTTTTTTAAAATAAGATTACCCTTTTTTAAATCCGACCATAACAGATACACAACCGGAAGGAGGAATAGAGCTTGTAGATTCAGATTGCGGCACTTGTACTTCGACAATAAATTCCTGTGTATTCTTTACTTTGAAGTCCCAGAAATCGGGTGAATCATTTTTTTGGCTATCAAAGATCACTTTGTGTTGCAAGTCCATTATCCGAAATGTAACATCGCCAAGATCTTCCTGGGCGCAAACAAGTATTCGATAATCTTGACCGGAATAAAAAGTCAGGTTTAATGTTGTTTTTTGCCCTGCACTAAGTGTAGAAGTATTCATTTGTCCGTTTTGAGTAAACGGTGAAATTTTTGGCAAACATTTCTTTTTTACAAAGGTATTGCATTGAGCAATAGCAAATGTTGAGGAGAAAGCGATGAAGCTGATGGCAACAAAAGCTTTCTTAAAGTAGTTATGTTTCATCAACTGCCTTTTACGGACTATTGGATGATTTTGTTTCTTATTTCAGAAGATTTATCTGTAATCAGTTTCAACTGTTCAGGAGTTATTGTAAAAGTGCTGCCATTACCTACTGTAGTAACACCTTTTGCTTTATCCGTTGTAGCAGTTGTTTCAGCTGTTGTAACAGGTATCGCATCAAATATTTTTTTCAATTCGCCAAGTCCTTTCAAGAGTTCAGGAATTGATTCATTGTCGGCTTTGTTGCTTTCCAACAAGGCGATCAGATTATCCAAAGACAATTTTTGTTCTCCTATTCGGGTGACAATTGTTGCATTTTTGGTAGTTTTCGCGATCTCGGTAGCAATGTATAAGCCTTCGATCCAGCCACCTGCAACAATAAGCGCAGATACACCGGGTTGACCATTATCTTTTAAATAGGCATCAGCAGTCCAATATGAATCAGAAATAATAGCCAATAAAGAATCTCTGTTTTCCAGGTTCGCTTCAATACGTGAAGTTGTTTTTTCATCAAAAGCACCGCTAATCCCTAATCCTGTAGCCAATTTATTGGTGCATTTCAGGTATAACATGGATTCCTGAGTTTGGTCAAAGATACTGGTCAGACTAAGATCAGATCCATAAATACCCAAATTCAATGCTTTTGAAGCAGCCGTTGCATATCTAGAAACATTTTCAATCGGGTTCAAAAGTTTAGCGTTGTATTTTGCACCTGCAGCTTTTAGAAGCGTTGTGGTTTCAACTGGTGAAGGAATAGAATAAAAAACATTTTGCGCCTTTACATCTTTCACTTTTGCATCAGCAACGGCTGTATCAACAGTTTCGCCGCCAGAAGAATCAGTAGTTGAGGAGTTGCAAGCAACAAACGCTAATGAAGTAGCGATATAAGTAGCCCAAAGAGTTGTTTTTTGAATATTCATCATGTAATGTTTTTTTGAAATTTTCTCCAAATATAATACAATATCACAAGCAAAAGCAGTGGTTTTCAAAACTTGTGAATAAAAAAACCGCCCTTACAAAGTGTGAGGTCGGTCATATTTTTTAGTGGAGAATATTTCAATACTACCTGCAATAATAATAAAATCGGCAATACACGGCAATAGCTTTTTAAAGAAGCCTTTTTCTTTCTTTTGCTTCTCCAAAAGAAAGAAACAAAGAAAAAGAGCCCACAAAAACCAACTACAATTTTTTCTTTCACGCAAAACACCCCGCATACATTGCCTAAAAAAATTCCAGTTCGCACTTTTTTTGGACGTCTGCCGCACTGCAAATATTTTATTTTGTGCTCAATAAATTCATTAAATATTTGTGGAAAATGATTTTTGAAAATGGGATATTACTCGTTCAAAATAAAATTTAGTGAATACCCCCATTGCAATAAATTGATGCTTTTTTAATAAAAAAACCGTCCTAACAAAATGTGAGGCCGGTCATATTTTTAAATTGAGAATAGTTTTTTATCCAACCATTGTTTGTGTTTTCACACCCACCATTTCAACAACAGTTCTCACGATGCTATCTATATCAAAATTACACTCGATATATAATTCTTTTTGTTCACCGTGTTCAATAAATTTATCGGGAATACCCAAACGTTTTACATGCGCATTATAATTATTATCCGCCATGAATTCCAATACGGCAGAACCCATTCCACCCATGATACAACCATCTTCAATGGTAATTACTTTTGTGTGTTTCGAGAATACTTCATGCAATAATTGTTCATCAATAGGTTTTACAAATCGGATATCGTAATGTGCCACTTTAATTCTTTTCTCTTCCAGTTTTTTGCATGCCGCAACGGCATTGTTTCCAACATGTCCAATAGTTAATATCGCAATATCATCACCATTTTTAATCCGTCTACCTTTGCCAATCGTTAATTTCTGGAATGGCGTTTTCCAATCAATCATCACTCCATTACCTCTTGGATAGCGGATGGAGAAAGGAGCATTCGTTTCAGGCAACTGAGCAGTATACATCAAATTTCGTAACTCTTCTTCATTCATTGGAGCGGAAACGATCATATTCGGGATACAACGGAAAAACGCCAGATCGAAGGCGCCATGGTGAGTTGGGCCATCAGCACCGGCTAATCCACCTCTATCGAGACAAAATACAACATGTAATTTCTGCAAAGCCACATCATGGATCACTTGATCATAGGCTCTTTGCATGAAGGATGAGTATATATTACAAAAAGGAACTAGTCCCTGCGTTGCTAATCCGGCAGAAAAAGTAACAGCATGTTGCTCAGCAATTCCAACATCAAATGCTCTGTCGGGCATCGCTTTCATCATAATATTAAGCGAACAACCGGAAGGCATGGCAGGCGTGATGCCCATTATTTTCGAATTTTTTTCAGCAAGTTCTACGATGGTATAACCGAATACATCCTGATATTTTGGTGGCTGCGGCTCTTTCGGAATGATCTTTATTATTTCACCGGTATCTTTATTAAATAAACCCGGTGCATGCCACACCGTTTGATTTCCTTCTTCCGAAAATTTATATCCTTTTCCTTTTTGAGTGAGAACATGCAAAATCTTTGGCCCCGGAATATCTTTCAGATCCTGTAATACCTTCGTCATTCGCTCAACATCATGGCCATCAACAGGACCGAAATAGCGGAACTTCAATGATTCAAACATATTACTCTGCTTGAGCAAAGAGCTTTTTATACCGTTCTCAATTTTGGATGCAATATCCTGTGCATTAGGACCAAATTTGCTGATCTTTCCCAACAAATTCCATACTTCATCTTTTACACGATTATAAGTATGGGAGGTGGTAATATCGGTAAGGTATTCTTTCAAAGCACCTACGTTAGGATCGATGCTCATACAATTATCATTCAGGATCACCAACAAATTGGAATTTGTTATTCCGGCATGGTTGAGTGCTTCGAAAGCTTGCCCGCCTGTCATTGAACCATCACCGATAATGGCAATGTGTTGACGCTCCTTTTCTCCTTTATAAGCAGAAGCAACAGCCATTCCCAATGCACCACCAATTGAAGTTGATGAATGCCCAACCCCAAAAGTATCGTATTCACTTTCAGAACGTTTTGGGAAACCACTAATTCCTTTATAAACTCTGTTTGTATCAAAAACCTTGCGCCTTCCTGTAAGGATCTTATGTCCGTATGCCTGATGTCCGACATCCCAAACCAACTGATCATAAGGCGTATTAAATACATAATGTAAAGCAACAGTAAGCTCGACAACGCCAAGACTGGCACCAAAATGTCCGCCTTTTTGAGAAACGACATCAATAATGAACTGACGAAGTTCATTACAAACTTCGGGAAGTTGTTCTGCTTTTAATTTTCTGAGATCGGCCGGATAATCGATCTTATCCAACAATATGCCTGCTTTAAATTCCATTGCTGTTTTGGAGTACATAATATTCACACAAAGATAAAACAATTTATAATAGTAGCGAGAAACAAGCGAAAAACGTATTGACACTATTTTTGTTTTAAACCTGTATAAATTTTTAGAATATTTAACACATTGTTTTACATTTGCAAAAACAAACACTCTTTAATGAAGAAAAAAATATTCCTATTCTTTTCGATACTACTTTTTGCTGTAAACAGCAATGCCAATGATATAGACACTAATTATGTCCAAAAATTTAAAAACTTATTTGCTGTAAAAGGCTTTTTTCTGAGCCACGGCTTTTTGTATACGATCACACCACAAAACAATAATTTGTTTACAGAAAAACAGCTTGTTGATGCCAGAACAATATACTCTGCAAATATTCCTCCTGTTACAGGTGTTGCTTTGAACGTAAAAGGAATCGGATTAACTTATATTTTTAAATTTACGAATGATTACCTAGACACAACCACTCGGATAAAATCCGGTTATAAGCAGTTTCAAGTAAATATGTATGGCAACAGGTTTGGGCTTGAGGTTAATTATCAGGATTATTCCCGCTTTTATTTTCATTACAAAGGAGATGGAATATTATTGAAAAACTATAATGCGGATATCCGAGCATATCAATTTGGGATATCCGGTATTTTTATAAATAATGGAAGGAAGTTTTCTTATAATGCTGCTTTTAACCAGAATCAGTTTCAGAAAAAATCTGTTGGTTCTCCGCTTACTGTAATTTCCCTGAGATATAACGAGATCAGCAGTAACAATTTAATTCCGGATAGTGTAAAAAAATATTTTCAGGAATACCCCGACTTGCATGCAAACAGAAATTTTGCATTTATCCTTCAACAAGGATATGCCTATAATTTAGTTAAGAATAATTTTTATTTTGCGAATGCCATATTTGTTGGCGTAGGTTTACAAAACCAGATCTATGATTCACCAACTATCAAAAAAAGCAAACTTGGTGTGCCGGTAACAGCGAGAGGAAAATCCAGTCTTGGATATAACGGCAAAGTATTTTTCGGAGGGATCTATGCCAATGCAGATTTTTCTCAGTCGAAAATTAAGAGTCTGCAAACGGAGCAATTCCAATATACTTATGGGGTGTTCATCGGTTTGAGGGCGATTACTTTGACAAAATCTAAATCGCAAATAAAGCAAGAGGAAAAAAGAAAAAAAGATGCGATTAAAAATGCAAAAATAAAAGCCAAAGAAGATAAAAAAGAAGCTGCGAAAGCAAAAAAGGCTAAGAAGTAAATTATTTCCCCTCTTTTTCAGAAAGGTCGGGTAGAAATAATAGCAGGAATGTCGCAATAACGGGCAGCAGCAATCCGATCAAGAACCAAATTTTAGGATCTCTTCCAAAACGATTTGCAAGCCGTGAAGTAATGATTGGAATACTTAATAAAAATAAAATCCCTAAACTAAAAAAGATAACAGCTCCCATTCTTAAATTACCTCGCCATCTTTTAACGTTATTATTCTATCTGTTTTTTCTGCAAAATTATTGTCGTGGGTAACGACAACAATCGACTGATTGAATTTTTCTTTCAGCTCTTTAAATATTTCAAATACATTTTGTGAATTTTTTGAATCTAAGTTTCCTGTCGGTTCATCACAAAAAATAATTTTAGGATCATTGATCAATGCTCTTGCAATTGCCACTCGTTGTTGTTGACCACCTGAAAGTTTGTTCGCTTTTTTCAATGCCTGATCCCGCAACCCCAGCAGATCAAGCTTTTGATAGNNNCTGGCAAACAAATGTTTTCGAGTACAGTAAATTCGGGTAATAAATAATGAAACTGAAACACAAAACCTATTTTTTGATTTCGAATTTCGGCTAGTTCATTTTTGGATTTTAAACTCAGATCATCCCCGTCAAAATAAATATGACCTGTATAATCAGTGTCTAGAGTACTTAAAACATAAAGCAAAGTTGATTTTCCGCTACCCGATGAACCAACGATGGAAACAAATTCACCTTGATCGATCTGAATATTAATATTTTTCAAAGCCTGAAATTCAACAGGATCATGAAAATATTTATCAAGATCTTTTGTTTTTATGATCGTCTGTTTGTCCATTATTATTTTGACCGAATAATATCTATTGCATCAACCTTCGCGGCTTTACGTGCCGGTATATACCCTGCAACTGCAGTTGTAATAAGTCCAAATACAAATGCAAACAGGTAGAAACCCGGAGTTGAATTAAAATGTAGATATTCCATCGACACAAAACCCTTAATATCCATTCGAATGTTTCCAACTATTTTTTGCATTAAAAAACCTACAAGCAAACCAAGTAAACCACCGAACGTTCCAATGATAAGTGACTCCGTTAGAAATATTATTTTTATATCTCTGTCCTTGTAGCCAATCGCTTTCAAAATGGCGATGTCGGGCATTTTTTCATAAATGATCATCATTAGAATATTAAAAATCCCAAAACCTGATACTACTAAAATAGAAACGATGATCAGGTAAGTCACCATATTTTGAATTTTAAAAACGCTAAAAACGCTGGCATTGGCCTCTTTCCAATCGACCGACCTGAATCCGAATTTAGAATTATAAAATTTTGCCAACTCTTCCGACAAAGAAAAATCTTTTAGCTTAATGTTAATATCCGTAATATAACTTCCATCGACCTGCAATAATTTTTGAGCATTTCTAATATTTATATACGCTCTACTCTTATCTACATCCGTTAATCCGCTATGATTGATGCCGACAATTTTCATATCCAAGCTAACACCAAGAGGAGAAACTACAGAAATGTTATCATTCATTTTTGCTCCTAAAAGATCCGCCAATCCATCTCCAAGAATGATTCCGTTTGGAATGGTTTCCAGCTTGGTGATGTCGCCCTGTCGATCTGATATCCATTTTTAATTTTCGTTTGTTCATCTTTCGGTTTTTGATTCTGAACGATATTCCAATGATCTTTTTTTGTGTTGATCTCATCTAGAATACTGGGGCGATTTTTTGCAGCCTCATTATAGATCCTGATATTGGCAGTGGTATTAACCGTTTCCTCAATAAAAAAAGCCTGGAAGCCCGACATCAATCCTGCTTGAAATATAAAAATGGCGATACCAAATGTAACTCCCAGCATAGCAACAATTGTTTGTCGCTTTTTAGAGAACAAATGCGTTAAAGCAATTTTTAAAAGTGGATTTTTTTTCATGCAATTATATTCCCATTCAAGGTTTTACAATTTCAGTTGACTCGTCAACACCTTTTAATACTTCTATAAATTCAAGATCAGAAGCCCCTTTCGAAATTGTCACGCTTTCATCAGTACCACTAACTTTCACTTTATTTCCTTCAAATAAAAATTCCCTCGGAATAACCAAAGCGCTTTTCTTTTCCGAAATAATTATATTCGCCTCTACCGACATTCCAGAATAAATAATTGTTTTGGAATCCAACACAATTGATGAAACAACTTTTGATGTTTTATTACTTTGGTTTATTCTGGGATATACTTCAATAACTTTCCCGGTGAAAACAATATCTTTATAAGCATCAATAGAATAAACAATATCCTGATCCTTCTTGATTAAAGAAACATCTGTTTCATCAACACTCAAGTCAATCTCGAAATGCGAACCGTCACCAATCTCCATCAACACAATTTGCGTGTTCACTAATTCTCCTTCTTTTGGAACAATATCATACACTTTTCCATTGACTGCAGATGTAATGGTGTAATCATTTTTATTAGACACTTGTGCATCGTATTGTATTTGGGCATTTTCTAATTCCACACGAATTTTATCGCGAACGTTTGTTAATGAATTAACCGCTTTTAAATAATTCTGTTTAGAAATATCAAACTGTGTCTTTGCCTGATCCACCAGCAATTTGCTTGTTGCATTATCTTTCATTAATGACGAGTACCGGATGTAATTGGTGGAATCCAATTCATATTTTGATCTTGCTGAAGCAACATCTTGTTTCAAAACTGTTAGATAAGCAGAATTCTCATTCGCGTTTTTACGGGCAAGATCCAATAAGTTTTTTGCTGTATTCACATTCAAATCACTTACTTCGCTTCTTATCGTCATTAAAGCCTGACCAACTTTTACTGAGTCGCCAACATGAACTTGAATTTTTTCGATATATCCAGGCAATTTGCTGAACACCTTATAATCGTTCAGTGGGAATATTTTTCCGGAAGCATATACTGCCTGGGTTATGTCTCTTCTAGAGGGCTTTGTAGTATTGTTCTTGCTTTTACAACCTGCAAACAAAACGATGGCCAAAAAGATAAAGTTGTAATTTTTCATTCTTATTTTATTAAATAATATTTAAGGTATTTTTTCAAAACTATATTATTATTTTTAATCAAACCAACCATTCCGAATAACTTCTGTTGATGTTTATCATAGCATTCTAAAAAAACATAAAGCAAATCCAAAAGAAGAAGAAATTATTTTAATAATCCAAATCACCATATTCAATTTTAGTTCCTCTCAACCAAAAAACAAATCGAGTAATTAAAATGAAGAATGGTATATACATAGCTATTGTTGAAAGCCCCATATGCTTAATAATGATCAACGATTTACGTTTTAAACGTTCAGAAATTAAATACATGGCAGGCACTAATAACAAGGTTAAAAAGGTTGCAAATCCTAATCCGAATATCATTGTCCATGCTAATGGTCCCCAGAATACAACACTGTCTCCACCAATATACATATGCGGATTTCCATTGGCAAATAATGTTTCAAAATCAATATTAAATCCAACTGCCAAAGGCATTAAGCCAAGTATTGCGGCTGTTGCAGTTAAAATAACCGGGGTCATACGTGTGCGACCTGCTTCAATTGTTGCTTTCCATAAAGATACACCTTGACTTCTTTCCATCTCGGCAAATTCGATCAGCAAAATCCCGTTCCGAACAACAACACCACCCAATGCAATAATCCCAACACCTGTCATTACGATACTCATGTTCATTTTGAATAATGCTGTTCCGATCAATACACCAATGATGCTAAAAAATATTTCGGAAAGAATAATCGTCGGTTTACCGAATGAATTGAATTGAAGCACCAAAATGAAAAACATCAGTCCGATGGAAATCAACAATGCATTTCCAAGAAATGCACCAGTCTCAGCCTGTTCTTCTTGTTGACCTGTGAGAGCAACTTCCACTTTCCCTTGAGGCTTAAATAATGCTAATGATTTTTTAATGTTTGCAATTACTTCTCTATCATTATAACCGGCCGCAACATTTGAAGAAAGTGTGATCACGCGTTTTTGCATTTTACGTTTGATACCATCATAGGTATTACTGTATTCAATATCACAAAATGCTGACAAAGGAACACTGCGCAATATCCCGCCCATATTCATATCACGGAAAGTGATCTTTAAATTCCGGATCGCCTCAATATTATTTCGTTGATCCAATTGATAACGTACTTGAATTGGATATTCGTCATTTGCATCACGGAATTTTGAAGGACCGTCAATTCCAAAAACTGCATTACGGATCTCCATTGCAATTTGTCCGGTAGAAATACCTTCACGGTTAGCCCGCTCACGATCAATATTAAAAACGATCTCCGGCTTATAGCTTTCAAAATCTGATTTTAAATTTTCAATTCCTCCGATGTGTTGTGAATTTAAAAATTGTTTAAGCCTGTTTGAGTTATTGATCAAATCCGTGAATACATCACCACGAACTTCAATATTAATTGGTTTTGAAACCGGTGGTCCTGATTGCTCTTGATTTACAGTAATCTCAGCTCCGGGAATATTCCAACGCAATTTTTGCAAAGCTCCCAAATATTCAGTCGTTGATTTACCTTCCCGTTTTTCAAAACTGACAAATGAGATCGCAATTTTCCCGCGGTTGGAATAATTATTTTGATCCTGATCTTGTGGATCTGTAACTCCTCTTGTAACATTTGTGATGATTGATTTTACAATTTTATTAGAATCACCCAAAACAGAATACACTTTCTTTTCTACTTGTAACATCACCTGATTAGTTTTTGCCGGATCGGTACCAACAGGTAGTTTCACATATACATAGACAAAATTAGGATCGCCTTTTGGAAACAGGTCCACTTTCGGACTGCGCAACATAAAGAAAGCCAAAGCAAAAATAAATAATCCAAGTGTACCAACAATAGCTAGCCAAGGCCGTTTCAGGAACCGCAATAAAAAACGCGTATACCTTTCTCTAATGGCCGGCCAAATGCTGAATTGAAATTTCTCGATAACTTTATATAAAAAGAACCTGTGGAAAAGCATAAAAATGCTAAGGAAAATAATGAAGTTTCCAATTGCATAATGACCATAGACATAAGCAAATGCTGCAGCTAAAAAATATAGTATTAACTGGATCTTCCCATTTCTGTTTAATTTTCCATGGTTCAATTTTTCATCTTCATGGGATTTCATAAAATCCACAGCGAATACCGGGTTAATAATGTATGCAACAAAAAGAGAAGCAAGCAAAGTAATAATGAGTGTTACCGGCAAATAAAACATAAATTTCCCGATGATACCTTTCCAGAATAACAAAGGAAGGAATGGAGCAAGTGTTGTCAATGTTCCACTTAACACCGGAAG